>JAITAZ010000506.1 GCA_031283825.1 Planctomycetaceae bacterium
GATTTAAATCCAAATTGTTACTTTAATAAATTTAAATTATGTTTTGATTCAAATTAAAATTTTCTCTGTGTTCTCTGTGTCCTCTGTGGTTTAAAATTAATTTTTAGAGATTCCCATTAGAATATTTGTAACGCATATTTAAGCTCCATCGGGACGTAGGAAAAATAATTTTTCCCCGTATTTTCCGTAAAAATCTGTCTTATCCGTGTAATTCGTGTTTAAAAATTCCTCGTATTTTAATTCCGCATTCCGTTTTTACTCTGTCGAAATTCATAGAACGAGTCGTATATCGAATTTTTCTTATTCTTGCTATCGTTTTTTAATTGTGTAGAATTTGCGGGTTGTTTTGGATTGATCAATTTTTGATCCGAAAAATAATTTTGGTTCTTTTGATCAAATCCAAGTTGTTTAACTAACCTGCAACTTAAAATTCAATTTAGTCACAATTGAATTGAAAAGGAGAAAAACTATGACAGTTTCTCGACGTGAATTTTTTGGCGCAGCTGCGGCTGCAACGATTTCGGCTACATATTTTTTGTCTAATCGACAAAGAATATTCGCTGATGAGATTGCTCAACCATTTTCAACGAAAATCTACAAGGCTCGGATAACTCAATCTCCGACGCCTCAATATTGTGAAAGCTTAAAGGAAGCCGGATTTGCTGGAATGGAGGTAAGCATAATGGGCAGAGATGCTTCGATTGCCGAAGCGAGAAGGGTTCGTCAACTTGTTGAAAGTTATGATTTGCGAATCCATTCTGTACTTTATGGGTGGGCGAATTTTAATATTGCTAATAAATATGAATCTGACTTAAAGTCTGTAAAGAGTGCGTTACAAATTGCGTCTGCTTATGGTGCTGATACGTTGTTGTTGGTAACGTGCAATGTAGGCAAAATGGGCGGAGACGGATATCCGAAAAAGCCGGAAGCGTGGGGTTTTGACGTTGATTTTGATCCGGTAACATTAAAAGTGAAAACGGTTGCTGAAGGAGATAATAAACCTTATGCCGACTATATTGCCGCTCAAAATCATGCGACAGAGACATCGATTCGTGCGGTTGAATCATTGATTCCGACGGCTGCGCGTGAGGGAGTTCGTATTGGTTTAGAAAATGTTTGGAATAATCTTTGGTGTACGCCAAAGTTTTTTGCGGCGTTTTGTAAATATTTCAAAAATGCGTGGGTTGGAAGTTATCTTGATTTAGGCAATCACACGAAATATTCGCGATGTGAAGAATGGATTAAAGAGTTAAGCGACAGTATTATCAAGTTGCATATTAAAGGTTACAAGGTCAAAGAGGTCAAAGGCAAGTTAGGCGGCGGACCGGGCGATTGGACGGCGATTGACAAAGGTTCTATTGATTGGAAATCTGTTCGCAAATCGTTAAACGAAGTGCGTTACAACGGCTGGATAAGTGTCGAAGAAGATTTATACAACGATAAAGAATACAGTAAAATCCTAGACAAATTCATCGCCGGAGAATAAAAAAATCAGGTAACCGTTCACGTTCACTAGAAAAAATCCTACGCCCTTTCAGGGCTTAGGAATTTTTCTCTTGAACGTGAACGGTTACAAATTTTCTCTGTGTTCTCTGTGTCATCTGTGGTTTAAAATTAATTTTTAGAGATTCCCCTAATACAACTACTACAACTCTAAACTAAACTTCGTCCGTGATTTCGAAAGGTTTTCTGTATTCTCTTTTCCATAATTTCATTGCTTCTGGATTATTTTTTACAGTTCCGTTTTCTGTATTTATTTCTAACTTTGTCGAACCAGTTCTTATTGACATAGCCGCATAATGAACTAATAACGTACTTCTATGAGCTTTCTCAATATCAGCGTTTAAGTCTTTCACCGAGCGGGAACGAATACATTGAATAAAATTCTCCCAATGAGCTTGCTCCGGCACTCGACCATGATACTCCGACTTAACTACAGGTTGACGATTTTTCGGTCGATCAAAAACTTGCCATCCTCCCCCATGACGTCCTACGACCATCAAACCTTTCGTCCCGAAAAGCTCTATCCGCGTTGCGCAATTCTGCCAAATTGGGAAAATATCGCTGTTTCTATCGCCAATTTTTACCATGTAATCAGGGTAAAGCGCAAGCTCAAAAGTAAACGTTAAATCGTCGTACTCGTAAGTTGCAACTAACGTGTCCGGCGTCTCGGCGTCGTCCTTGCGAGAAAAAATTCCGCCCGCTGCATAAGCAGATTTCGGTATCTCTTTTCCAATTAACCATCGCGCTAAATCAATCTGATGAATACCATCGTCCGCAATATCGCCTCCAGCGGAAAAATCCCAAAGCTGATGCCACCCGCCATTGATAATCGACGACGAATACTCGCGCTCAGGAACAGGTCCTAACCATAGATTATAATTGAAATCATTCGGCGTTTTTTCGCCTTTGCCAATTTTCAATCCGCCCCATCTTTTCATGTTGTAAACTCTACACAGATGAATTTTGCCTAACTTGCCCTCTTCGATATACTTTTTTGCCGCGAAATTATATTCCGCACTGCGGTTCTGCGTGCCGTGCTGAACAATTCTTTCATACTTCCTCGCGGCTTCAAGACACTTTTGACCCTCAAAAGGATTATGCGAAACCGGCTTTTCAACATAAACGTCTTTTCCCGCCTTTATCGCCCAAAACGTGCATAACGAATGCCAGTGATCCGGCGTTGCACAAATAATGGCGTCAACGGCTTTATCGTCAAAAACTGTTCTCATGTCTTCGGCGTATTTTGCGTCGTATTTTCCGGCAACGCTTTCGCCGCGTTTTTTATCTACGTCGCAACAATACAATATATTCGTATCATTGCGAGCCTTAAATCCGCCTATCACGCCGTGACCTCGACCGCCGCAACCAATAAGCGCAAGATTCACCTTATTATTAGCCGACGTATCAGCAAAAGTTTTACCGCCGCTTAATATCGTAAGACCAGCGCCAACTCCCAAAACCGTAGCTTTTTTGTTTAATGTTTTCATTTGATTTTTTGTTTTGTTAATTTTAATTCATAGAAATCTTATACTGCCGCTCTCAAATTTCAGTTAATATCGCCCGCTCGAAAATCGAAAAACAGACGACCCATTTTTTATTGTAATCGTTCACAAACAAGAGAAAATTTCCTACACCCCAAAAGAACAACGGATTTTTTTAGAGAATATTTTGGTGAATATTAGTGAATATTTGTAACGACTATTCGTGATAATTTTTCCTGCTGTCCTTTCAGAGCGTAGGATTTTTTCTCTTGTGTGAAAACGGTTACTTTTTATTTAAACAAATTCTAAAGAAAGATCAGTTTTTTACAACTTGATGAAAAAAAGAAAAAAGAATTT
>JAITAZ010000549.1 GCA_031283825.1 Planctomycetaceae bacterium
CGGGGCTTGATTAGTGTGGAGATTTCGATCCGTAGGTTACGCTTCGCTACACCTACGGTTATGCACTTGTCGTCCCTGCGGGACTAATAAAAAATAATTCCACTGATATATTACTTAAAAAACACTTGATGGTGCTGTTGTGCGTTATAATTGTTATGATAAAATTTCGCACCTTGAAAATTTTGTAACGATCTAGTTGCAATTTTAAACCGTTAATTAAACAACTAAATAACATCTCAATAAACTTAAAACTTAAATTCAAAAAATGGAAACAATACTTGGAATCGATCTTGGAACTACAAATAGCGAAGTTTCAATTATTCGTGATAAAGAAATTATTGTCGTCGAGAAAGATGGACGAAAATTATTGCCTTCGGTAGTTGGAATCGATCCGTCTGGTAATTTGCTTGTTGGACATTCGGCGCAAAATCAGGCGATTCTTTATCCAGAAAGAACTGTCAAGTCTATTAAACGTCTGATGGGCGAAAATACTAAAATTAAACTCGGTAAAAACGAATACTCGCCGCCGGAAATCTCCGCAATGATTCTCAAAACGCTAAAAAATAACGCCGAAGAAGCTTTTGCTCAAAAATTTTCTAAAGCAGTTATCACTGTTCCCGCATTCTTCAACGACACGCAACGCGAAGCAACAAGAATCGCAGGAGAACTCGCAGGTCTCGAAGTTGTCCGAATAATAAACGAACCCACCGCCGCCTCACTCTGCTACGAAACAGACGACCAAAATAAAAACTCAAACAACAATAATTCCTCAAACGATTCCGCCGAATCTACAGACTCTACCAACTCTGCTGACTCTACAGACTCTGTCAACTCTGCTGACTCTACAGACTCCGCCGACTCTACAGACTCTGCTGACTCCGCCAACACTGCTGACTCTACAGACAACGCCGACAAATCCGAAACTATTCTCGTTTACGATATCGGAGGAGGCACATTCGACGTGTCAATAGTTCGCGCTGAAAAAGGCGTAATCGAAGTTCTCGCATCGCACGGAGACACTAAACTCGGCGGCGATGATTTCGACCAACTGCTATTCGACTACGTTTGCGATAATTTTGAAAAATCTGCCAAAGTCGATTTACGCAAAACTCCAACCGCCGTAAGTAGAGTTATGCAAGCGGTCGAAGCGGCGAAAATCGAGTTGTCAAATAATCCATACGCAACAATTAAAGAAGAATTTATCGCCGAAAAAGACTCGACGCCGCTGCATCTCGATATAGAAATTCAACGCAACGACTATGAACGAATAATTTTTCCTCTGCTTGACAAGACAATTACTTGCTTAAACGAAGCTCTCGAAGACGCCAACTTGCGACCTAGCGATATTGACAAAATAATCATGGTTGGCGGCGCGTCGCGGACACCTTTGATTCATTCGTTGCTTGAAAATCGAATGGGCATGACCCCGCACGGCGAAATCGATCCTGATCTTTGCGTAACAATGGGCGCGGCGATTCAAGGCGGATTGATTGCAGGTACAGAAGTCGGACGTGTTCTGGTTGACATCACTCCGCATACGCTCGGAATACATGTAATTTCAGATGAAACGCAATATTGTTTTGCGCCTTTAATAAAACGCAATACGCCGGTTCCTTGCCGTAAAAGCGAGGTTTTTTATAAAAGGTATGAAGGTCAAACGAAAGTCGGGATTTCAATTTATCAAGGCGAACACGACGACATTAGACAAAATACATTCATAGGCGAATTTATTCTGAATGGAATGTCAACTACGAGTATAGATCCGGAAATTTTGTGTCAATTTGAATTAGACATCAATGGAATGTTGCACGTAACGGCAACTGAAAAAGCCACCGGTCTAACTAGCGACGTTTACGTCCAAAATGCCCTCTCGAAACTCGAACCAATTAAAACAGAAAAATTCAAAGACCATCTAAAACAACTCTTCAACGAAAACGAAAACAATAACGAAGAAAATAAAAACGAAAACGAAAACAATCAAGTTTACGATATTTCAGGATCGCCGGTTGAAAGTATAGATAATTCGTTGTCGTCGGAGGCGTCTCAACTTGAGAAAATATTGAACGCTAAAAAAATATATTTAGACGAATTCAATACAATTCGCAAAGGAATAGAATTGCTAAATAACAACTTGCAAACCAACGCCGACGACGTAGAAAATTTAATCAAAAAACTCATAAATGCTATTCACCTAGACAACAAAGAAAAAGCAAAAGAATTAGCAACAGAATTAGAAGATATAATCTATTATCTCAAAGACTCCGTGTGATACTTTAAACGGGAACAAATGAGACCTCGTTGTTTGAATCGAATATTAACGACTCAAAAGAGATCGCTTTTGAGTCGTTTTAACAGCAAAGATTTCAACCCAACGTCCACTTCGTCCCATTTGTCCCCTTAAAAAAAAACAGCGACTAGATTGAGAATCTCTAATAATTCAAATTTTATTAATAATTTTTGCCAAAAATAAATTTTTAATCTGGTTCATTATTTTCTACCGAAAAAACTAACCATTTGTTACCTGCTCAAAGTATAAAAAAAATGTAACCGTTCACGGAATTTTTTATTTTTTTATCAAAAAATTAAAACGTGAATATTTACAAATTAACAAATGTAGAGACGCAATGCCTTGCGTCTCTATTGTTCGATCAAAAGATCACCGATAGAGACGCAAAGCATTGCGTCTCTACATTGGG
>JAITAZ010000561.1 GCA_031283825.1 Planctomycetaceae bacterium
ACTTCCGCCGATTTACTAGAAAAAAAATTACGCGGAATAGCCGCATACGTCTCGCAAGAACAAATAGAACTGATTGTACAAACAGTCAGAAACATGGGCGCAAAAGAATATATTCACGAATTAATATTCAAACTATTCGACCCCAAACAATACGACCTACTTTTCGACGGAAAATTTTAAAATATCACGGAAAAGACAAATGAATATTTGTAACAATATTTTTCCTGAATTTTTTCTGCGTTTAAATTTAATAAAGAATTTAAACGCAGAATATTAGGAAAAACAAATGAATAATTACAAATTATTGTTATTTGCAAATCATCATATATTTTCCGCGATTATCCGTGTTTAAAAAAGTAATAATAATTTTTGAGAATTAAGTTTCGGTATATTCGCTATCGAAAACTATATCTACTGCGCTTGGTTGTCGTTCATGCAAGTTTCCTTCCATATCGAGGAATATTTTATCTTGTAAGATTTCTTTTATTACTACGTGTAATTTATCTTTTGAGGCGGACTTATCTGTATCGACAAAAGCCTGCGCGCCTTTGTTCAAGTAAACGAGTCGCTTTTGAATAAGCGATGAGAGCTTGAAACGTCCGCCGACTTTTTTGATTAATTCTTCGTCTTTAAGTTCTTCGATCATTTGGATATATTGGGGTTTGTTGGTTATTTAAACGAATAAACGACAGGAGTTATTCTACGCAATTTAGATTAGTTTTGATTTCAATAAGCGAGAGGGCGTAAATTATCTACCATCTGGAGTTCTTGTCAATTCCCCCTTTTTTTAATTTGTAATTTGGCGTTTGCTTATAATTTTAAGTATCTGTCTCTTTTTAAAACGAAATTTCTAAAGCGGTTATTTGATTTTTTCGTTACAAATGGAACAGAAATTATTTGTCGTTAAAAATCGAAGCGAATTTGTTAATTAGTCGAAACGAAAAAAACGATATTGTCAGCATAATTGTAACGAATATTATTTTTGACAGTATATAATATATACGTCTCTAGCGGAACGAGAAAAAAAGTAGTTTCAACTCAATTTCGTTAATTATCGACGATAGTTGAAAAATTTATTTGCCGCGTTATATTGATACGCATTCGTTAGAACAATTGAGAATTTTTGAAAAACTCATGTAGAAATTTATTTTTTGAAGGAACTTTTTAAAAATCCAAATTGTAATAACCTGAATTGTTACAAATTAAATTTTAGAAACTACCATAAAATAAAAAGGAGATAAATTATGATTACGAAAATTTTTGAATTATTACGTAAGCCGATTGGTTTAATTGTAATATCGACGTGTTTATCTGGAATTTTTTCGAATTTTTCGGAGGCGCAGACGACGCGACCTACAATTAGTCCTTGGCTTTCGATGTATAACAATCGTAGTGGCAGTTCTTTGCCTAATTATCAGGCGTATGTTCGTCCTCAGATGGACATGTTGAAAGAGCTTCAAAATCAATCGAATCAAATTAAGTCTCAGGGTATCCAGCAGCGTGATTTGAGTCAAATCTTGGAAGCTCCGCGATTGAAGCCTTCTATTTCAGGAAGTCAACCTGCTGGTTTTAGACAATATTTGCATTATTATCAAGGCTTACCTCAAGGCGGCGTCCCAAATTTCAGCGGAGGACGAAGAAGATAAATTTTGAATTTTTAGACCAGATCAGGTAGGCGACCTTTCGCCGAAAGGTCGCGTCGGCATTAGCCGACGGTAAATCTGAATTGATTTTATTATTGTCGAATCCATTTTATTGTTGCCTTCGGCAACGCGACCTTTCGGCGAAAGGTTGCGAACCTACGGTCGCCTACCTGATTCGGCGGTCGCCTACATGATCTGGGGTAGCAAGTGCGTAACATGAGTTCATTATATTTATTAAAACCGCGTAGCGGTTTCCCAAAATAGCGATGGGTAAAAATTCGCTAGAATTTTCACCCATCGAAAAAAATCACGTTACGATTTTATTTTCGACGGGTGAAATCGCGTTGCGATTTTATTTTCGACGGGTGAAATCGCGTTACGATTTTATTTTCGACGGGTGAAATCGCGTTGCGATTTTACCCATCGCTATTTTGGAGTTGTCCCGACGGGACAAGGTTGATGTTTTGATTCAAATTAAAATTTTTGTAACCGTTCAAGTTTTTTAAAACCATATTATTTTTTTCTTGTGAACGGTTACAAATTTTCTCTGTGGTCTCTGTGTTCTCATTGGTTAAAAATGAATTTTAGAGATTCCCATTATAGATTTAAATTATCACAAATTCCCGTTTGAAATTTTACATAACAGGTAATTGACAACCGTTAATTCAATTGGATAATATTCGCGTTTTTAGTCGGGATGAAATTTAAAATATTCCGCTAAAATATTACCAAAAATTTAACAACCAGTTTTGTAACAATTCAGCTAAATTTTTCGTAACGATATTTCATCAGAAAAATTATTGTTACAAAAATTCTGCCGATAGTTACAAGTCAATAAAAAAATAAAGGAGATTTAACAATGAAATTTAATTTTAGACATTTTCGTCTGAATAATATCAAACGCAAGTTTACCGATTGGATTACTTACGGACGTCAAAATAACAGTATTGGAGTTAGTCGATATCTCATTATGATTAGCGGAGTTTGCACGGTCGGATTGTGCGCGATGATTTTTCTCAATGCACAAACGCCTACTCCAACAACAATTAAACCCGACGAAAATCCGCTCTACGCTGAACGATTCGCAGAACTGATTCCCGAAGAGCGTAATTCAATTCAAGTTTACGAGAAATGTAATAAGAGCGTCGTCAATATCGACACGCGAACCGTTCGGACATCTTTTTTCGGCGAAGTTGATGAACCTGGCGCGGGCAGCGGAGTCATACTTAATCAAGATGGTTACATAGTTACGAATGCTCACGTGATAAGTCAAGCAGACGTAATTTTCGTTACGCTTTTTAACGGCGAATCGTTTCAAGCAACCGTAGTCGGCGAAGATCCGGTTACAGATATTGCCGTCATAAAAATCGCCGCGCCGAAAAATCAGCTTTTTCCGGTCAAAGTTGGCGATTCGTCGAAGTTGTTAGTTGGTCAGAAAATATTCGCGATAGGAAATCCGTTTGGACTTGAACGGACTCTTACGGGCGGTTTGATTTCAAGTTTAAATCGAACTATTCCGGGCAGTCTTCCATCGCGTTCTATCAAAGGAATAATTCAAATCGACGCCGCAATCAATCCGGGCAACTCCGGCGGATTACTGCTCGACACGCAAGGTCGAATGATAGGAATTAACACGGCAATTGCAAGTCGTTCCGGCGGAAGTAATGGAGTCGGTTTTGCGATTCCATCGAATACAGTTGCGAGAATAACGCCGCAACTAATTAAAAACGGAGCCGTAAAACGAGGCGATATCGGAATTGACACAGTTCGTAAAATTGATCGAAACGGTATCAAAGGACTAATGATTATTAAACTCGTGTCAGACGGCGCGGCAGAAAAAGCAGGTTTACACGGCGCAAGCGTTATCGTCGAAAGATACGGAATGTTCGAAAGAACAAGAGTTGATTATTCAAGCGCTGATATTATTCTAACAGTAGATAATCACAAGATTGAACAAGTCGATGATTTCACGGCGTTAATCGACGAACATAAGCCAAATGATACGGTCGTGTTAGAAGTCTTGAGAAAAAATAAACGAATAAAAATTTCAGTTAAACTAGAATAGAATTTTTGTAACGATTATTTTTTTATAACAATTCAAAATGTTTAAACAGCTCACGCTTGAATTTTCGGTTAGAGCAACTTTTACGCTCTAGCATTGCCGAAATTCATAGTACGAGTTGTATAGGTCTGTGAATCCTTTTAATGTAGAAGTTGTTGAAGAGGCAGAAATCAACGCGAGTTTGGATTGGCGGATACGTTTATTGTTGCGGCTTTGTTTTCCAGACTGGGCTGATATTTTTCAGAATAGACGTACTTGGCATAGTACGCCGCCGTTATTTTCTGTTGTTGTGTGCGAAGGCGAAGATATAATTGGTCATATTGCCGTAGTAATCCGCACTATTACGACAACTTGGAATTTTCGTTACAGCGTCGCAAGTATTCAAGGCGTTTGCGTTGACCCGAATTTTCGCAATTCTGGAATCGCTCACGAAATGCTGCGGATTGCGCTCGATGAATCGGCAAAAAGAGGATTTCAATTTGCAATTCTTTATTGCAAAGAATATTTGGTTTCGTTCTATTTAACGCAAGGTTGGAAATTAGCAGACGAATCAGTCGTAATGTGGAATCAAAGAGATTTACCAATCGCAATGAGATCAAATTGTCCAATGTACTACGAATTAAGCGATACAAAATTACCCGAAGGTCCCCTAGACGTACACAGCCCGTCATGGTGATAATATACTTTGAACGGTAACAAATGGTTATTTTTTAGTAACCGTTCACGGTTTTTTAAATTCGGAATTGAATTGCTAAACCCAATGTAGAGACGCAATGCCTTGCGTCTCTATCGGTGATCTTTTGATCGAACAATGAGACGCAAGGCATTGCGTCTCTACATAGGTTTCACGTTTTAATTTTTCGATAAAAAAATAAACAATTTCGTGAACGGTTACTTATTTTTTTGGGTAACCGTTCACGTTCAAAAGAAAAATGTCATAAGCCCTGAAAGGGCGTAGGATTTTTTCTCTTGCTTGTGAAAAATTACCGTTTTTGAATGGCTAAACCAACAGTAGAGACGCAATGCCTTGCGTCTCTATCGGTGATCTTTTGATCGAACAATGAGACGCAAGGCATTGCGTCTCTACATTTGCTAATTTGTAACCGTTCACGGTTTTTTAAAATTCGGCATTATGTAATATCAGACGAAAAATACAAATGATGATTTGCAAATAAGTCTAGCGAATGAATAGATGTTGACAGAAATTTATTCTTGCAATTTGTTTTTTTGCTTGATTTCGTTGAATGTTCCTTTTTTTAGAAATTCTAACGAATACTCAAAAATAACTTCTGTCTGCAATAAATCATCGTGATCCATGTAGAAAAGAACCCACTCCGACGCGCCGGCTAATTTTGTTCCTTCAACGCTTACAACTCCGTCGTCGTCGCCTTTTATCAATCTTGAAAATCCCTTTTCGTTTCCGCATCCTCCGGCAATAATAGCAAATTCACATTTCGGGACACCTAGCTTTTTATTCGTCTCCGCCCATTTCACCCCTAACTCGTCTCCGGTAACACCCATGAAACTCCGCACAACTCGATTATTGCCTATCAACTTCACCGCAAGCTCCGAACCATGATTCGGCGGACCTAACATAACAAATCGACCAACCCGCGAATCAGGCGTAAACTTGTTTCTCGCCGCAACCGGATCAGACGCCGCAACCCATTTCTCATCCAAAACGCCGCTCAAATACCTCCGAACAACAATACATCCCAAACTATGCGCAACAAAATCTATCCGCCGAACTTCGCCGGATAAACTACTCACTACAGAATTTAACATCTTCGCATGTTCCAATATCGGTTGAGACGTCGATGGATACGTAAAATTTATAACATGATCATAAATATTCTTACCCCGAAACCACTCCGCAAGTTTCCGCGTCCGATGACCACTCGAACCAAATCCATGAACCACAATCAAAACATTACCAGACATCGATTGCAATTTATTCTCATTGCAAATTTCATCAAGACGCATCTTGCACTCCTCAAACGTCCCAAACGCACGCTGAATCGCATTGCCGTCAATAAGTCGATAACTGCCGAACTTTATGTTTTTCTGAATATGCCACTCATGAAAAAAAAGAACATCGCCCCAAAATAAATAACCGCCATTAGTCTTAATCGGAATCCTCTCGTCAAAACGACGAAAAGAATCAGTATCCAACGACTGCTGACCATAAAGAACTTGACAAGAAACAAAAATAAAAAATAAAAAATTAAAACGAATCATATTTAACCTCTGGTAACCTCTGGATGGTCAGTTGTATTAGTTTTAGTAGAAGGGAAAGATTCGCCGAAAGGTCGCCTACTTGATCAATAACCGCCTACTGAATAATTCCAAGAAATTTAATTTACTCTGTGAAACGCTTTTATAATCTCCCATGCTTCTTGCGGAGAATTTGTGAAATGGAATAACTCCAGATCGCTTCTGTCAATGACTCCAGTCTTTACTAGATGATCAAAATTTATAACTTGCCGCCAAAATTCTTCGCCGAAAATTATAATCGGGATCGGTTGCATTCTTTCAGTTTGTCTCAACGTTAACGCTTCAAATAATTCGTCAAACGTTCCAAAGCCTCCCGGAAACGTAACCAACGCCTTCGCCCTCAACATGAAATGCAACTTCCTCACCGCAAAATAATGAAACTGAAAACATAACTCCGGCGTAATATACGGATTCGGCTTCTGCTCAAACGGTAACTGAATATTCAACCCCACCGATAACGCGTCAACTTCACTCGCCCCGCGATTCGCCGCCTCCATTATTCCAGGTCCGCCGCCGGTACAAATTACATAATCATGAATCAACTCGCCCTCAGCAACCTCTTCTCTCTCCCTCGCAAGATTCGACTCCGACACAATCGCTGCAAATTCTTTCGCTAACTCATAATACTCACTCAACTCAACCGCAGACCTCGCCCTCGATAACTCGTCCCTCAACTCCACGCCGTCAGAATCGCCCGAACTCCGCGATAATACTTCACGCAAACAACTCTCCGCACGCTCTCGAGACAATATCCTCGCACTGCCAAAAACTATCACCGTTGAACGAATCCCCAAATGACGCATAAAAACATCAGGCTTCGATACCTCAAGCTGCAAACGAATCGAACGCGATGAATCGCCCTTGATAAAATCCGCATCATGATACGCTATCCTATAACTCGGCGAATCAAGCAAATGCTGAACGCTCGATAATTTATCAACCACACGACGCTCAAAATCAGCCTCAAACGGAATATCTGACATGTTTTCTCCTTTGTTAAATTCGTAATTCGGAATTATTTTTTACTGAATAGTTACCGAATTTAAGTTTATTAAAATTTTTTGTTGAATTGTTTTATTGAATTGTTTTGTGAGGAGACATACGGGACAAAGTTGTTGTTTTGATTCAAATTAAAATTTTCTCTGGTTCTCAGTGGTTAAAAATGAAATTTTTGAGATTCCATTAAGTTTTTCTATTCGGCTTCTATGTCTTTCCATACTAGCGGTCTTCTTTGTCTTGCTTCGATTCTTAGCGTAACCTCGCCGTTTCTGAAAATTCTTACAGTTCCGCTCGATTGACTCACGGCAATTGCAATTGCCGACGTTACTTTTGTAATCGCCGCCGCCGCCCAATGTCTTGTGCCTAGTCCGGGAGATAACGAAATTGTAGCATTCTTCTCGCCTTGCAACATCCTGCAACACGAATGCACAATTCCGTCTGCGCTCACCAGAATCGCGCCGTCAAGTTGAGCGATTTCTTTGATTCCCTCGCGAACTTTTGTGTCGAAAATATTCCTGTCCTTCCGCTGATAACCCTTAACCGGATCAAACCCGACCGAATGACTTTTCATGTAAACTTTTTTTGTGTCTCCAACCACAAACAAACAACCAATCGGCTTGCCTTCGCGTCCTTCCCAACCGATGTCAACCGCTAAATCTACCACTGTTTTCAACGTTTTCAACGGCACGCTCGTCTCCAACTGACGTAAATCACGCCCCGATAATTTCTCCAAATGCTCGCCTAGATTTATCACGCTTATCGAATCAAATGTCGAAGGATCAAACGTACTGTACAACGCCAACACCCGACTCCCACGCGGAACTAAATCGTCCGCAACCGCTTCCAATATCGCATGAGATATACGATCATTTATCGCAGAACCGGAACTAAAATGTAAATGTATAACGCTAAATCCATTCGCCAAAGCGTCGTTGAGAATGTCAGACTTCATCGACGCTACTGTTATCTTGTCGTCTTCAAATAACTTGCGTAATCGCATCCAGTCAATTTGATATTCGGGAAAAATTATCACCGCTTGCGCTTCAACCTCAACTCGAAGTTGACGTATCTTGCCGACAATACTGCGAAACTGCTCCGTGAACTTTATCGTCTCCGATTTAGGAAACTCCTGATTTACCGTCTCTGGCATAATATAACAAAATTTCTATCTAATAATTGCAAAGCGATCTTTTTAAATTCGGAATTCGGAATGCGAAATTCGGAATTTTGGTTAATGGGTTTTAATGGGAACTTATGGAATGTCGTTGTTTGAAATCGGAAGATAATAATTCATGTTACGCACTTGCTACCCCAAATTAGGTAGGCGACCTTTCGCCGAAAGGTCGCGTCGGCGTTAGCCGACGGTAAATCTGAAATGATTTTAATTATTATCGAATCCATTTTATCGTTGCCTTCGGCAACGCGACCTTTCGGCGAAAGGTCGCCTACCTGTTCAAGGGAACTTCTAAAAACCTCATGTAAATTTAGTTTTTAGAAGTTCCCTCAAGGGTAACATAATTTTTTGATCTAATCGTTAATCTTTATCTTTTTTACCAAGTCAATTTATATTGTTCTGTTTCAAAAATCGTTACGATTGAAACAGATTTGAGTAAGAGTTATAAAAATGCCGATAGCTCTATTGT
>JAITAZ010000652.1 GCA_031283825.1 Planctomycetaceae bacterium
GTAATATATCAGCGGAATTTTTTGTAACGATATTTCCTCGAATTATGTTTTCCTAATTTTCTGCAATTTTTCTGCGTTTTCTGCGTTAAAATTTTTTATCAAATTTAAACGCAGAATACGCAGAATACCGCAGAAATAAGTCGTTATAAATATTCCGCTGATATATTACAAAATTGCATATTCTAGGAAGAGAATAAAAACATGATATTTTTTTTAAGCGGACAAAAGGGACACTGAGGACGTTTGGGTTTAAAATCTGTTGAAAAGACTCAAGAGCGATTTCTTTTGATTCGTTAATCTACGATTTCAAACAACGACATCCCCTTTGTCCTCTACAAAATTATGACTGCATATTACCTTTTTCGTTTAATACAACTACTACAACTATTTTTTTAATTTAAATTTTCCTACTAATTCTTGCAGAGTTGTTGCCATGTTACTCATGGCGTTGGCTGCGCTTGCGGATTCTTCGGCGGTTGAAGTGTTTTGTTGCGTAACGGAGTCGATTTGATTTAATCCTACCGAAACTTGCGCGACCCCTTGAGCTTGTTCATTACTCGCCGTTGCAATTCCTGCAATGAGTTCGGCAGTTTTTCTAACTTGTTCAACGATATCATTCAAAACCTGAGACGTGTGTTCTGCAACCCCTCCGCCGACTTCTATTTCATGTCCGCTTGTAGAAATTAATTCTGTCGTTTCTTTTGCGGCTTTCGCGCTTCTTGCCGCTAAATTACGAACTTCTTCCGCAACAACGGCAAATCCCTTTCCATGCGAACCGGCTCTTGCCGCTTCAACCGCAGCATTTAAAGCGAGCAAATTTGTCTGGAATGCAATGTCGTCTATTACTTTGATCACGCGTTGTATTTCTTCTGAATTTTTTGTAATTCGTTCCATTGCTTTTGTCATTTGTTTCATTGCGTTTTGTCCTTCAACTGCCGCAAGAGTCGTGTTGTTTGCGAGATCGCGGGCTTCGCTTGCGCTTTTGGCGTTGGCTTTAGTTTGTCCGCTAATTTGACTCATCGACGCTGCAATCTCCTCCAAACTTGCCGACGATTCCTGCACTCCCGACGACAGCATTTGTGCGGCAGACGAAACGCCATTCGCGCCTTCGGATACTTTTTTCACTCCGGCGTGTATTTCGGATAACGTGTGATTCACCTGATAAAGCATCTTACTAAGATTATGATTCATCGTATCAAGAGAGCTTTTTTCTTTAACTGTAATTCTCCAATCGCCGGACGCCAACGCATTCGCCATTGCGTCGATGCCGCGATAATCAGACAACACCGACGCCGCAACTCGCGACATATCTCCGACCTCGTCTTTACGATGAATTAAATCGTCTGTAATCTCTGCGCTTAAATCGCCTTCGAGGACAACTTTATTTACTGCGTTCATTGCTATGTTCAAACCGTTTGTTATATTTCTGCTCAGCGTGAAACTGATAATTATGCCGAAAACCAAAGCGATACTTGCGGCGATTATTATTGTTGTCAATATTGATTCTACGGTTTGATCGGCTTTCTCGCCCACCGACGACGAATATTCAGTTACGACGTTTAACATCTTTGCGATTATGTTTTCTATTTCTTTTGCGTACTCTGCTTGTTTGATTGAAATCTCTTCTTTATCTTGCAAGTATCCGAGAATTTTATTGAAGTTATTCAACCAATCGCCGAGCGCTTGAAGAATTTCATCGACGATTTTTTGATTTTCAGGACGCGCCGTTAATTTCACGGTTGCCAGACTTTTACGTAATTCCGGCAACGCTTTTTGAACAATATCTTTACCGATAAGTTTTGATTCGTCTTGTTTTTTGGCGGCGAGCAATTTATAGAAATCGCGACGCAACGATTGCATGAGATTAACCGCATGTTCGACGTCAACGGTTTGGTCGTAGCGTTTTTTTGTGTAGTATTCAATTTCGTTATCGACTCGTTTCTCTTCTAGCATTAGCAGCCGGATGCGGTTTGCGAATTCTTCTAGATTATCGAAAACGGTCTCGACGTTTTGTCGAACTTCCAATGTTATTTTATTTTGTTCTGTATCGATTTCGTACCAGCGGTTGTCGATTTCGGCGTATTTTTTGTAAGTTGCAAGTAGAGCGTTAAGATTTTGTTTATTTTCTGGAGTAAGCAGTTTTTGAATTTTATTTGCAATTTGTTGAATATAATTATCGCATTGGATCCGAGAATTTTTATATTGTATATCGCTTGTGATCTCGCCGCGTGCGCTAGAGAGTTGAGCTGTTGAAAGATTACTTCGGAGTTGAATCATATCGATCAGAAGATTATTAACGCCAATTTCGACTCGCATATTCGACTGAACAGAATAAAGTCCTCTGTAAGAAACAATCGCCAAGAGCGTAAGAAGAAACAGGATAAATAAAAATCCCGCCGCCAATTTTATACCAATTCTGAATTTGTTAAGCATGGTTAACCTCTAAAATTATAAGGAGGGTTTTCTATACGGCTCGCGCTATGAATCTCGGAGACATAAAAGTTATTCACTCATGTTACGCACTTACTACCCCAGATTATGTAGGCGACCGCCGACTCAGGTAGGCGACCTTTCGCCGAAAGGTCGCGTCGGCGTTAGCCGACGGTAAATCTGAAATGATTTTAATTATTGTCGAATCTTTTTTATCGTTGCCTTCGGCAACGCGACCTTTCGGCGAAAGGTTGCGAACCTACGGTCGCCTACCTGATCTATTACCGCCTATCTGATCAATAAACGCCTACAGACGGACAACTACTACATAACATGAGTTATTTATTAAGCAAATCAGCTCCGGCAATAAAGCATGTTTGTTCAAGTATGTTTTTGACGCATAATTTAAACAGAACTTACGAGATTACCGGAAGCCAATGAGCAGAATAAGCGTTCCTTCGCTGTTACAATCGTCTCTATTCCATGAGAGGCTATCGAGCGTAAAAAATTTTGCCCGATATGATCGAGTTTGACATAAAAATCAAAGACGATCAGATTGAATACTTGTTGGTTATTCTAGGATCGCGATCAACAAAGTCCAGATGATTTCCGGTAAGTTTATTTAATTTTTTTTGTTTCAGAACGAGTCGATTGGGTATCTCATGTTTATCGAAAAATTTAGCAAGGCAAAAAATTTTTAACTCTCAACGACGTTTTTTCACTTATGAATCGAGGTCAATTTCTATCTGACTATTTTTCGTGAAATCCGCTAAATTATAGAGATTTTATAGATTTTTTCTAATGTTAGTCTATCATTATTGCCGACAAGAATTTCATTATTCAAGTAGAAATAATATTCGTTACAAAAAATAAATTTGTAGAATATTTGTAATATATCAGTGGAATATTTTTAACACGTATGAATATTGTACAACCAACCTCATTTTCAACCTAATTTTCTTAACAAAACAACCTCAGTAGCCAAAGACACCCCACACGCCAA
>JAITAZ010000067.1 GCA_031283825.1 Planctomycetaceae bacterium
TGGTTTTTTGACTTCGCCGTAAGACCAACCGCGAATATCGCTTGGTTTTGCCAAGCTGATTTTGACGGAGGCGTAATCGTTGATCATATCGTACTGAAGGTCGTTTGTATTCATTTTTACTTGCAATCTCCTGCAACAAAAGGATTACGGTGCGATACCAATTGGAAACAGAACCAATTAGCAAACTTACGCACCTAAAAATCGAAAGTCAAGTATTGTATCGCGTTTTCAAATTCATGCAATAGCCTCAATTCTGAAGCAAGGAAATAACTCTAAAAACTCGTTTTTTTATTAAACACAGAGTTCACAGAGTTCGCAGAGAGAATATTTTTTTAAATTAAATTTTGATTTTAGGGAACTTCTAAAAACCTCATGTAAAATTTATTTTTATTAGGATCGCGATCGTCTCGACCGCATATTTAGCCGTTTGTCATGCAGGCGGGACGCCCGCGTTCCTAATAAAATTAGTTTTTAGAAGTTACCTTCTGTATTCCGAATTAATTTGTGATAATTTTTTTGATATTTTCTTTATTTACTGGCGAGATGATTCCTTTTTCAGTGATTATTCCGGCGATATAATTTGCGGGCGTAACGTCGAAAGCTGGGTTGTAAACGTTTACGTTTTCTGGTGCGGTTCTTTTTCCGAAGCTGCAACAGATTTCGTCGGCGTTTCGTTCTTCGATAGGAATTTCTGCGCCGTCTTGTAGAGATAGATCGAATGTTGAAACCGGCGCGGCGACATAAAACGGGATGTTATGAACATTCGCCGAAATCGCTAAACCATACGTTCCGATTTTATTTGCCGTATCTCCATTGGCGGCGATTCTATCTGCGCCGACGATAACTCCATTTGCTTTCCCCTGACGCATTACCATTGCCGCCATTGAATCGCAAATTAACGTTACGTTAATTCCTCTTTGCATTAATTCCCATGCGGTTAATCTTGCGCCTTGTAGTAGAGGTCTTGTTTCGTCGGCGTAAACTGAGATTTTTTTACCTAATTCTGCCGCAGTGAAAAAAACTGCTAGAGCGGTTCCGTAATCGGCGGTTGCTAATCCTCCGGCGTTGCAGTGAGTGATAAAGACGTCTCCGTTTTTGATTATTGATTGACCGTAATTTCCAATCGCTCGACATATCGCTCGATCTTCTTCGTGAATTTTTCGTGCTTCTGAAAATAATTCATTTAGAATTTGCGTTAAATCTTCCGAACTTCCGCGATTTGCTGAGATCTTTGACGATTCGTAGCGATGTTTCATTCGATCAATTGCCCAAAATAAATTTACCGCCGTTGGACGGCTTGACGCCAGATATTGAGCGACGTCGTAAAATCGTTTTTCGAGCGAGTTGACGCTTGCGTTTTGAATACCGACAATTATTCCGTAAGCTGCCGCGATTCCGATTGCCGGTGCGCCGCGAACTTGAAGTT
The DNA here is from genome assembly GCA_031283825.1 of Planctomycetaceae bacterium. Lineage (GTDB taxonomy): Bacteria > Planctomycetota > Planctomycetia > Pirellulales > Thermoguttaceae > WRKP01. The sequence goes on from JAITAZ010000067.1 coordinate 1,427, forward strand.
GTTTAATTGCATTCCAAACCGACTCGACATTTCGGCAGTCGATTGTGCGTAATTCTAACGGCAATAACGTTTGATCAATCAACCGTAAAAATCCGTCGGAAGCTCCGCCTACCCAACTCAATGTTTCGATTGTATCTGACATATTGAATATTGTAATATAGTAACCGTTCACGGTTTTTTAAATTCGGAATTAAAGTATTTTGGTAATTGTTTACGTGAAAAAAGTATCTTCCGTTGCCTCTTCGGGGCGTAGGATTTTTTGCTTTTGTACGTGAACGGTTACAAAATAAAAAATTACTTGAACGGTTACGTTTTTTAATTATTGTTACGAATAATGTTTTGTTTTAACTTGCCGCTTGTTTTGGTTTGACAAAATGCTTTTGAATGCAAAGATTTTTTTCCGAAATTCCTAATGCGATGCCGACTAAATCAGACAAATAATAGACTGGTAAATCAATTTTATCTTTCTTAATTTTTTCAATTGCCGACTGTTTCATATCGAGATTGACATGACACATTGGGCAAGCGACAACCATGCAATTTGCGCCGTTCTTTTTTGCGTTTGCTAGAATTTTGTAGGTCAGATCGATAATAACGGAGTCGTCGGCGAGAGTTAGACCGGCGCCGCAGCATTCGGTTTTGTAGTTCCAGTTATCGACGGGTTCGGCGCCGAGTTCGCGTAGTAAGTTTTCCATTGACGTTGGTTGTTCGCAGTCGTCGAATTTCAATTCTTTGGGCGGGCGAGTCAGGAGGCAGCCGTAGTAGCAAGCCGGTTTATAGCTATCGAGTTTATTGATAATTTTCGACTTAATATTTTCATAGCCGACACGCTGGAAAATTTGAATTAAATTGATTATTTCTGTTTTTCCTGTAACTTTATCTTCGACTATATTGGATAATTCTTGCCGAATAGATTCGTCGGCTTTTAGCAAGTTAGAAACTTTTATTAGTTCCATTGAGCACATAGGGCAAGGCGCGAAAATTGTATTGAGACCGTCTCTTTCGGCGATAGCCAGATTTCGAGCCGGCAGTGCTTCGGCTAATTTTTTATTTATGTTATGAGCTGCTGTCGCGCCGCAACAAATCCAATCGTCGAGTTCTTTCAAATCGACTTGTAGTGCGTTCATGCAAGAATGAACAGACCGTTCATAATCAAACGACGAACCATGCAAAGCACAACCAGGGTAATAACCTATATCCATAATATCAATCGGGTAATTAGTGTAACGAATATTGTTAAATTTATCGTTAAAAAATTATTGAGTAACAAGAAGTCAAAAAAAACGCCGTCAAATTTCGTCGAATACAACGCGTATCCGAAAAAGGGAAAGTGATCTTAACAAAATCATATCATTTGACAAGCAGGGAGAAAAAAACAAATAACGCATAAAATATTCAGTTGCAGAATTTTTTTTAAGAGAACACGCTAACTAAAATCTGGAATTAACAACTCAACAGAAACAGTTCTTAAAAAAGAGAAAATTTTGGTAACCGTTCACGGAAATTTGTAATATATCAGTGGAATTTTCCGAAACGTATTTTAACAGTTTCCGCAAACCTCATTTAAAACCTAATTTTTCTTACTAAACAACCTCAGTAGCAATGAATCCCCAAAAAACCAACCTCATTACCTCATTATT
>JAITAZ010000111.1 GCA_031283825.1 Planctomycetaceae bacterium
TCGTCGGTTTTTGAATCGACAGTTTTGACGTCTTCAGTTTTTGAATCAGCGTTTTTTGTAGTTGAGTCTTTTGCGTCGGCAGATTTCGCTTTATCTTTTCCTCCGCAGCAACCGCCTTTTTTAGCGTCTTTTTGAACTTCGCCCTCTTTGGAAAATTTCACGTTTACCGTTTCAGCATTTTTGCCTTCGCTGCAACAACTTTTTTCAGCGCCGCTTTTGGCGGTTGAGTCTTTTGCGTCGGCAGATTTCGCTTTATCTTTTCCTCCGCAGCAGCCGCCTTTTTTAGCGTCTTTTTGAACTTCGCCTTCTTTGGAAAATTTTACGCTTACTGTTTCAGCGTTTTTTCCTTCGCTGCAACAGCTTTTTTCAGCGTCTTTTGCGACAGCGTTTTTCGCTTTATCTTTTCCTCCGCAGCAATCGCTTTTTGCTTCGTCGTTTTTGGCGACGGCATTGGCGGAATGTTTTACGCGTTGGAATTGTGCAAAGTAAGTTGCAAACTCTTCTTTGCTTAATGAGCCGTCGCCGTTTTGGTCGGCGGAGGCGAATCGCGCGTTCACTTCAACTGACGGAAGCGACGAGACGCTATTACTTGCGACTTGCGCATAAATTACCGCGCATACCACAAAGCAGCCTAATGCGCTCAATCCAATTACAATACTTCTTTTCATTTTTAACTCTCCAGTTAAATGGTTAAATTTAAGATCGCGGCGGCTTATACAACAAAGCCAAAATACCGCAATCAAAAAAATCTACTAAACAACATCCCAAAATGTAACCGACAATTTTCTATAACGAATTACGCGATTCAAAATAATCTGCGAAAAATCTACAGACTCATTTCTTCCGCGTATTCTGTTTAAAAATAGAAATGTCAGTTACATCTACACATTGACAGATTACTCTGTCCAACGATTTACTTTTACTTGTCGGGCAAGTCTTCCGGCGGCATTGGCAAACGTTCTTGACCTCCGTCAAGAGTAAATGTAAATTCATTTTTTCCTTTTTTAATTTCAACAGTCTCCGTTGATTTGCCTGGTATATACTTCAACGGAATTACAGAAATTGGTTTCAAAGTTATAATTGGCGTCCCGTCGCTTTTATTTTTTTTATAACCGCGTTCCTCTTTAACTTTGTTGAACGAGACGATAAAGTTTCCTTCCGGCGCGCCTGGATACGCAAACGCCGTTCTGATTTCAGCAACTCCGTTTTTATCCGTAATGCCGCCTGATGTCCATTTGAAATTTGGGTCAGACGACTTTAACGAAACGTTGATGCCTTCTATAATTTCTCCGCCGAATGTTACTGTAATTTTACACGGATATAATTTTGGCAATCCTTCTGGCGGCGGAGGTAATCTATTGCAACCAATCACGCAAAAATTAAGCGATAAAATTACAATCGCAAAACGATATATCGATTTAAACATAAATAATCAAGTTTTCTAAACGCCGGTACTTGAATTTTCAAATAGAATTGCCTAGCAACTCTAGATCGCATTATCTAGTCTAATGAATAGCTTTAATGTCGCTAAAATTTTTGTACAAGCGTATATTTTAGGAAATATTAGAAAGGAATCACGGCAACAAAATTTTGCTTTATGCTTGCCGTGATCCTTCACAATTAGCGTCTCTAAAAAATTCGAATTGTTAGAAATTCCCTTTTAAAGATTCGCAAATTAACTTCACGCAACTTATCAAATTGAGTTGTGGATCAAGGCGTTGGCGGATTTGGCAAATCTGTTCCGTCGTCGTTTATTGCACCTAATCTTCGCCATTCATTCTTATTAATAGAGTTATTGGTGAAGTGTACAGAAGCATCGGCATAAGCAGAATTGACTCCGCCGGGGTGATGCGATCTTGCCGCAAAAAATCCGATTCCATAACGAACTCCAAAATCAGGATGCGTCGGGTTCGGCGAGCTGAAAGTTGAAAAACCCGTCGAATGCGCCTTTCCGATCATCCAAGAATAACCTCGCCAACCGTGCCACTGCGTTGTTGTTGAAATAAGCGAACTTACTTCAAAATCGTTTGTCGCATACAGAGCCGTAGCCGTAGTAATACTTGGGTCATTAATACTTGTAGTATTAGTGTAGGCGCATTTTGTATAAGGTTTCATTGGATCAGGCGCAGCGCCGTTGTAAATTCCGTCGCCGATTATTGCTTCGCTGTATAACAACGTGTTGCTTGAACCGTCTGTAATCGAGTCGAAAATTTTACCTCCGCGTCGTATGCCGCCAAAAACGCCGTCTGTTACTACGGACACGTCGTGAATAATACTGCTATTATTAGTATCTCTCACGCGAGTATAATCAACTGTTTTGTACTTGTATCCGGTAGCAGAACCAAAGCAAGCAACATAATTCGTTGCCGCAACCGGCGTATATGCAATTTCTTCCGGCGGAGTTGGTACTTGTGTTAGATAAGGTTCATCTGAACAGCAACTTGTTACTAGTTTCTCTTCAAATGTGGTGCCTTCTACGTATGCTATATCCGTGCTACTTGGTCCGTAGTACCAATAATATCCGGTATTGGAAAAAGCAGTTGACAAACCACTGCTGGTATCAGACGCGCAACGAAAAGTGGAAATTTTGGTTCGGGCAGCTTCTTGACAAGGCGGCATAATTCCCGGCGTTTCGCCGGTTTGCCAATAAGTCGCAATTCGATCCGACCAATTTTGATATGGATCTTCTATCTGCGCAAATATTGCACTTTGCTCGATAAACGGCAGAATTGCAGTAAGAGTAGAAAATCCATTGGAGTAATTACCGGAACTGATTCCTGTATTCGATTCAGGAAATGTACCTTTTGCATCGTAAAAATTGTGATTCGCAATCGCGATTTGTTTTTGGTTGTTTGAACAACTCGCTCGTCTTGCGGCTTCTCGTGCTGCTTGAACCGCCGGCAACAGCAAGCCGATCAAAACTCCAATGATCGCAATCACTGTTAAAAGCTCAACCAGCGTAAAGCCAAAAAGGCGATAAGGTGCGACAGAATTGTCAGAAAAATCGCCCAAAAAGCGAATTTTTTGATTAAATATTCTGCGCCCCCCCCCCCACATTATCTATTTTAACATTTGTTAAAATAGCAAAATTCGAGACAGAAATATTCTTGGTCTCTTGGGGTTCGTTAAGATCAATGTTCTTTGTTTCATTGTTCTTTGTCATTTTAGTTTTCTCCTAAACTTTCGTTATGACTTCGGAATTGAAGTCAATCTGATTTAATAAAAGTTGCGTTTACCGCTTATTATTCGCAACGATTATCTTTTTCTTTTCCGTGTAATTCAATTGAATTATCAACGTAATAATTCAACTTACGCGGATTATCCAAATAACGTTTTTACCAATTATTCGGATTATTTAGTTAGTTGCAATTCGTATGCCAAAAAACTGTAACAAGATTTTAATCAATAAATTTTTCGATATAAATTCGCTTATTTTGTTAAGGAATTCATTCAAAAAAATTATTTTAAAAATAATTTACAATTTTTTTTCACGGCAAAAAATGACCGTTATATTGCTATCGAATATCACGGTTTATATTTTTTGCTATCAAATATCACGGATTGCAATTTTAGTTTGAAATAATTCCCGCTCTCAATTTTTTAATTTGGCTCCTCGCGATTTAAATTAGGCTTTAGATTGGGTTCGCCTAACAAGACGCCAAAATTTTTTTCAAATGCAAGCAGTTTAAAATTTCTCCAAGAAACTGATACGATTTTCAGAATTCATTCGGAGGATATCTCAAACCTGTTTTGTAGAGGTTTCGTTTTTAGACTTGAGACATTTTATTTGCTATTTCAAACATGTTGGCAATTATGACACGTTTTAAAAACCTGACAAGCGGGGGGAGAAAGACAATAGAATTATTTTTTACAAAACCTCATTTTCGACCTAATTTTTTCCGTAACCGTTCACGGATTATTAATTTCTGAACTTGGGATTATGAAAATTTTAAACACAGATAATTGGGTAATTTTTTGTGGGGACTTAGGGGACATTGGGGACGCTGGGGACAAAGGGGACGCACTAATTTAAAAACCATGATTAACGACTCAATAGAAAATAACAGCTTTTAAAAGAGATTTTTTCTTTATATTTTGTCTCTTCCGAGTCATCATTCCCAGATTTAAACAAGAACGTCCCCAACGTCCCCAGCGTCCCCAAAGTCCCCTAAGTCCCCCCAAAAAATTATCGTAACCGTTCACGAGTTTTTAAACACGGATAGGTCGCGTTGCCGAAGGCAACGATAAAAAGGATTCGACAATAATTAAAATCAATTCAGATTTACCGTCGGCTAACGCCGACACGACCTTTCGGCGAAAGGTCGCCTACCTGATCTGATGTAGCAAGTGCGTAACATGAGTTATTTATTTTCTGCTATCCCAGTACATGTTGCTTCCTGTTATTGTTGGCGATGGATTTGTTCCGGCTGGATTTGCAATTTGTGCGTTGTTTACTTTCTCAATCATAAGCAGAATATTTGCTCTCTTTGACGTTGTTAGATTCTTTGTCAATCCTGAAAGCATATTGCCGGATTCAATTGTTGATTTCATATTCGGCAAAGGAATTGTTCCAAGATCAAGGAGTAAAACTTTATCTTTTGGGAAACGTATTTGTTCGTCCAGATTAAATTTTGCTACTTGGGGCGATTCGATTTCAATTCTTTGTCGCGGATTAGTAGTTGTTGGCGCGTCGATTTGCAGCGGAATCATTTTGTCGATTTGTGTGATTTCTAGTTTTATAATTGCGTCTGTTCGTCTTCCGTCCATAACCGCAAGCGGAACAAAAGCGATTTCAAAACCTTCGTCGATAGTAACCCAATCTTCGGCGTATCCGTTTGACGCGGATGGATTCGGCTGAATGTCCCGCAAATATCGACGCTGTTGTTTCGACGAAACACGATGCACGACGCCGTTAGAAATAAGATTTTGAGAGACAATTTCTTTGAAGTCGTTTCTTTTGGCTAATTCTTGTAACAATAAATTTCGTCCTTCTTTCTCTATTACCCAACCTTGCACGCCCGGACTTAAAATCGGAATTGGGCGAAGATGTTGATGTCCGCGAACCAACCAATCCGGACGCGAAAGAGAAATCGCACGGATAGAGTACGATTCGTTAGCAAATGTCGGATGAACAAAGCGGTCAACAATATCGGCGACGACAAGTTGTACGTTTTTCGTATTGTAAACGTAAAGTTTATCCGGTTTGACTGTCAAAATACCGAAAGGCGCAGTGTGCCACATCTTCGAGCCGGTTTGACGAAGAATCCAATCGACAATTGTTTGTTCAGGTTGAGCGCCGTCTAAAAATTTTCGACCTTTCGTGTACGGCGTGATGTCATATTCTCTCCAGATTTGCTCGGCGTCTTTGGGGATTTCACGCAGTTGATTTGAGATTTTGGCGATTCGATTTCCAAGAACAGGATCGGCGACGCCAATTGGAATTTGCGAATTATTGGCGTTCGAGGAAGTCGCAACCGCAGGAATAACGGAAGTCCCCGAAGTCGAAGAACCAGACGTTGAAGCCGTAATCGTCGAAGCAGAATTAGACGCAGAATTCGACGACGTATTCGGCGTAATAAAATGCGTTTCTTCTGCCAACAATTCTTGTAATAAGCAAAGCGTCAATGTCGGTAGAATCAATAAAAAATAAATTCGTTTTAGGGATAACATTTTAATTACCTCAAATTTCGTTTGAATAATTTGGTTAAAGACAATTGGTTAAATTTGTAATATATCGGTGGAATTTTTAAATTATTATTATTATTGTCCAAGTGATGAATGACGAACCTCATTTTCAACCTAATTTTCTTACTATTGTTTAAAACATCAGTAGCCAAAGACGCCGCACACGCCAATCTCATTACCTCATTAAAACAAATTATTTTTTAATAATGAGGTAATGAGGTTTGTTTTTGGGGATTCATTGCTACTGAGGTTGTTTTGTTAAGAAAATTAGGTAAAAATGAGATGGTCAAAAATAAACCTCAAATCGTTACAAAATATTCCGCTGATATATTACCTTTTGTTTTATCCGTGTTTAAAATTCCCACAATTCCGAATTCCGAATTCCGAATTCCGAATTCCGAATTTAAAAAACCGTGAACGGTTACGTTTATTGATATTGTTATGTCTAGCGATATAGATTTTGCCGATGAAATTGATATTTCAGACGCGACGCTCCGAAATTGGCGAAGGCTTGGCGTTTCTGAAA
>JAITAZ010000183.1 GCA_031283825.1 Planctomycetaceae bacterium
CTCGCAAGTTTACGATACGCCGATTGTATCTCCTCATGCGACGCATCTCTGGAAATCTCAAGAATCTTATAATAATCTGACGTCATTTTTCCCACGCTATATTTTTACTCGATTACCGATTTGATTTAAAAAATGGTAACCATTCACGCACAAGAGAAAATTTCCTACGCCCCGAAGAGACAACGGAATTTTTTAGTGAATATTTTGGTGAATATTGGTGAATGTTTTAGTGAATGTTTTAGTGAATGTTTTAGTGAATATTTTGGTGAATATTTTGGTGAATATTTTGGTGAATATTTTGGTGAATATTTGTAACGAATATTCGTGATAATTTTTCTGCTGCCCTTTCAGAGCGATCTTTTTAGGAGGCGTTTTAACTTGCCGTGATGCGGTGAGCTAACAAACATTGTCATTTCAGGGCGTAGGATTTTTTTCTCTTGTGCGTGAACGGTTACACAAACGGTTACACAAAATGTAATATATCAGCAGAATTATTGTAACAATATTGTAACTATTCAATCGCAGTTTTTTTAAGGGACTTTAGGGACTAAAAGGACGTTTAGATTTAAATCTAATTGAAAAGACTCAAGAGCAAGGCTTTAGAGTCTTTAATTTCTGATTTAAAACAACGACGTCTCTAACGTTCCTTTTGTTCGTTAAAAAAACAATACAAAAATTCCGCTGAAACAATACAAATAATTTTACACAAACAAAGAATAATGTACAGAAGTCAAAATTTCAAAACCGTTGAAAAATACGCTTCTAACAATTTACGCACGATAATTACAAACGATTATAATAATTGTAACGATTATTCCTACAACGAAAAAAATATTTCTTTAACGATTCGCAGATTCGTCTATCTTTGCGTTTAATCGTAACCTATTATTATCTGTTCACGCGATAATCGTAATTTAAAGCGTGAATCGTTTACAATCGTCGAAGTCTCAAGCGTAAATCAGATTTCTCGATAACGCTCGAATACAATCGCGAAAAAAATTTAACCCCCCAATTTTATAATGGAGAAAAACCCAAAATGAAAAAACTCAATTTACTCGTTTTGATATTTCTGACATCAGGAATATTTCCGCAAATTTTAAACGCGGCTCAATACAACAGACACGTTAACCAAACTCCATTCGTGAAAAATTACGAATACAACTCGACGTCCGTTAACGTCAAACCAAAATCTCTGCCCAATAAATACTCGACAAAAACAACAAATAAACAACAATCGCAAACTCAACAATTGACTCAACAAACTCAATCGCAATCTCAAACCCGAACTCAACCGCAAACTCAATCGCAGCCGCAAACGCAAAAATTAGTAAACAATCAAACGGTACGAAATCAACAAAACAATTCCGTTACGAAAATTCAACTACCGCCGCGTCCTAATTCTCAACCGAAATTACAAAATTCGTCCAAAACTAATTTAACGGATTTTCGCGAAGTACAATTTTCAGGCGAATTGTTCGATATGAAAATCCTCGAATCAGACGACAATAATTTCGATAACAATTTCACCAATAACAATAATAACGACAACAATTCAATAATTTCACCCAAACGAATCCCCGAACCCGCGATCACACAAACGCCAATCGAAAACGATGAAATCAAAACTCCGACCAAACTTATTACTCCAATTACTCCAATTACTCCGATAATGCCTAACCACGTTCCGTCGGCAGGATTTTTGAAATACTCAGAAGAATATCCCGATCCGCAAAATGTCGGTAGAGTAACGCCTTACGCTCGCGGCGGAATCGGGGCGACTCATTACGACTCCGACCGAGTCGGCGCTATACCCGAAGAGGAAGTTCATCATCGACACCACATCGACGCCACACGAAAACAACTCGGTCAACCTCCATTAACCGCCGCCGAATGTCCGCTTTGCAAAGACGATCCCAAAACTCCATGCGGAACTTGCAAACAATGTAAAAAAGGCTATCCATGCGAAAAAACCGTTTGCCGACATTGCGTCCAACCACTCAGCCGAGATATGAATAACTTCTGCGATCTGACCGCCGGAGGAGAACCATGCGGAACTTGCGACTCATGCCGAGAACACCGAAGCGATCCCTGCGAACACGCCGACGACGGAAGAGGTCCGCACGGCGAATGGAATCCATATAAACAGTCAAGAATATTCGCCGTAATTCCTCGACCAATACTCGACGAATGGAATAACGGAGCAAGAAAATTTCCCGTATATTACAATCCCGCGCCCTATTATCGACATTACTGGAATCCATCGCTCTACACAGGTTACGCTCGCCCGTACACGTTCAGATATACGTGTCCGGTTTGCGATGGCGAAACTTGCAAATGCAATAGACCGCCTTTCGCTGGTCAAGTACCTTTCGCCTACACGTGCAAATTTTGTAACAGAAATCCCTGCGCCTGCGCCGAAGATATTTGCGATGCAAATGCAGAAATGAATCCGTCCGGTCGTAAAACTTCCATCGAATCGTCTCGCTCTGAATCAACTAGAATCCAAGACGCAGAATTACGAAACCAAAACGAAAATGATAGTCAAGACACAAAAACGAATCCAAATTCAAACTCAACGAATAACGCAAATACGACTACGACTCCAAATCCAAACGGAGACTCAAATTCGAATCAAGCCTCGCCCAATCCAAACGACAAACAGAGTCTATCAGACTTGCTCGACGAAACCCCAACAACGCCCAATCGTACAACTCCAACGACTCCTCTTCCGCCCGCCGGCAAACGTCCGCTGCTTGATGTCCCAAAAACACAAACGCCAAACGTCTCGCCAAGAAGCAAAGTAATAAATTAAAGTCTCATGTTACGCACTTGCTGCCCCAGATCAGGTAGGCAACC
>JAITAZ010000267.1 GCA_031283825.1 Planctomycetaceae bacterium
CGCTGTAATTTTTCTCGTTTCTAAAAAGAAAAAAATTCAACAACGCAATAAACAACATATTTAAACTCGATTCAATTTAACTCTCACAAAAAAATTTAGCGTGAAACAAAATTAAATCAATCGCGATCAAACTCAACTTGAATTTTTGTTACGAAAATTCTAAAAACTGTAAATCAGTTTTTTTCAATTCGCGCGGCGTAGTATAAAATAAATCGTCAAAAAAAGCAATACGGACATCACAGACAGCTCAAAAAATTTTTTAATTTTATTTTAAACGCCGAAAATTCAGTATTAACAGAATATTTTAAACCATTCAGTTGCAGATTTTTTTAAGGGACATCAGGGACGTCGTTGTTTCAAATCGGAAATTGATGACTCAAAAGACAACGCTCTTGAGTCTTATCAAACAGATTTAAACCAAAACGTTCCTTCTGTCCCAGTCGTCCCTCTTGTTCCTATCGTCATTTAAAAAACTACGACTAGTTAAAAAAACGTGAACAGTTACTCTAACGATATTTTACCTTTTACTTATTCGATATTATCTTCGTTTAGCAATAATTCGGGTTCGTTTATTATTACGTTTTTTCCGAAATCTTCATCTTCGTTTGATTGATTATTTTCGTCGATTGGTTTTCCGTTTTCGTCTAATTTTACGTCGGCTACGGCGGTTTTTTGTCTGGCTAGGTTTGTCAAAATATTTAGCAGAGAATCTCGGTCGCACTTTTTGACTTGTGAAATTGCATTTGCAACTTCTCCAAGATACCTCAAAAATATACTTCGTCTTTCGCCTTCTTGTTTTACTTTTTCGCGTTTTTTCATGAACATTCCTAACTTTCTGCCGACAGTTTGAAGCGCTAGTCTTAACTCTTTTTGAATCTCTGGATACGCTGCAATCGCCTCTTTCGATTCACTCGTGAAAGGCACCCACACACTCGCTAAATGAACAATCACCGTAACAGCACCACGCGGCAATTGACCTCGCGATTGATTCAATCCATACGACCGCCAATTCAAATTCTGAACCGTCTGCGTAATCAAACACGCACCCGCCTGAAATTGCAACGGAACTCTATTCGCATAACGATAAACATTCATCGTCTGACCCTCGCTCAAATTCAACGATTGCAAAGATTCATGCAATCTTGTTGTTTCTTTCGGCTCAATATTCTTTGGCGAAACGCGAGGTCGCAATCTCGACGCTTTAATAATTTTATCCGCCGAATCCATTCCTAAACCGTCAAATGTTGAAGTCAAAAATTGACGTAACGTTCTCGCGTCGCTTTCTTCTAACATTTCCTCAAGCGTCTGCAAACTCACCCGATGAGACGCCGGCGCACCGCCAAACGCAAGTCCGACCTCAATCTGAAACGGATTCCCCCGATACACCGCCGGAGGACGAGTCGCCGTCGTAAAAAATTGTCCCGGCACAACTTTATGCAACCCTTTGAGCAATTGATCTTCGCCAATCGGGACAATGCAATCAGTCGAAGGCAATGGAAATCGCGTTTCTTGAATTACGTTAAATATCTTTTCGACCTCGCTGCGTTGTAATTTTTTCGGCGACGTTTTTAAGTCGATTCCGGCTGAAAGACAAATCTGTTTAGCTATCGAAGGAGAAATTTTTGAAAACGATTCTGTCAAGAATCGCACCATTCCGTTATCGTTAGATTCGTGCATGAAATGAGCAAGACGACCAAGCTCAATTCCAAGCGGATGAGGTTTGATCTCTTTCGGTTCGGGCGGCAGAATATCAATCACGCGCTCATAACTCCGCGAAACGCCGTCGGGGTCGGCGTAGTGAATAGTAACGTGAGGATTCGCGATTGCCGTCTGCTCAAGATATTCGTCAACGCTTCCGCGTCCGCGTTGATACTTCGCCTCGATTTCAATTATCACGCGAGTTCCATGATTAACTTCCGTCCATTCGATTTCTTGCTTTTCGATAATTTTTCGTCCGTCGTCGTTTGCCGGAATGTCTTCGCCTTCTCCGTTGCCGTTTAGAATATCGGGACGGTTTGATTTCGTGTCCATTCTGATTACGTAATAATGAATCGGCTTGCGTTGAGACACTTTCGACATAACTTTAACCGGTTTGCCTGTCGTGAGTAATCCGTACATTCCGGCGGCGGAAATTCCTATTCCTTGTTGACCGCGACTCATCCGCAAACGATGAAACTTCGACCCGTAAAGCAACTTGCCAAAGATAAGCGGAATCTGTTTTTTGACTATTCCCGGTCCGTTATCTTGAACGCCGATTTTATATTTGTCTTTGCCCGTCTGTTCAATATGAACCCAGACTTCAGGAAGAATTCCGGCTTCTTCACAAGCGTCGAGCGAGTTGTCAACTGCCTCTTTAACTGTCGTCAACAAAGCCTTACGAGGATTGTCAAATCCCAACAAATGACGATTCTGAGCGAAAAATTCGCTCACCGAGATTTCCTTTTGCAACTTCGCCATCTCATCTGCCGATGAACGACGACGATTTTTTTCTACTGTTATTTCTGACATTGATTAGTGATAATAAGAACAACTATGATTTGAGGCAATTTCTATTAACGCAATTTTATAAATTTCACGCCCATTTCATCTGTATTATGAAAATTGAGTTTGTAGAAATTGCCTTGAGTAAATGTTTGCGATTTTTAAATTCGTGATTATTTTTTTGTAATATTCTGTTGAGGAATATTTGTTTTATCTCTTGAGTCTATAATACCATTTTTTCTATTTCATAAACCATTTTAAACTTCGACAAAAAACCTTATTATTTTAAGGGGACGATGGGGACAAAGGGGACTTTGGGGACACACTAGGAAATCTCTAAAAATTCGTTTTTTTATTAACCACAGAGAACACAGAGTTCACAGAGAGAATATTTTTTAAAATTAAATTAAATTTTAATTTAAATCCATAATTTTTACTTTAATAAATTTAAATTATGTTTTGATTCAAATTAAAATTTTCTCTGTGTTCTCTGTGTCCTCTGTGGTTTAAAATAATTTTTAGAGATTCCCTATTTTTTTTAATTTGTAAAAATATCGTCTGTTGGTTTTGTTATTGGCGGGATTGATTTTATCCAATTCCCGTTTTCGTCGATTAAGAATTTTTGGAAATTCCATTGCACGGGCGAATCTTTGACTCCGTTATATTTTTTTTCTGTCAACCATCGATAAAGCGGATGAATATCATCTCCTGCGACAGAGATTTTTGACATCAGCGGAAATGTAACGTTGTATTTTGTTTTGCAAAATTCTTTAATTTCGGCGTTTGTTCCGGGTTCTTGTTTTTTGAAATTGTTCGCCGGAAACGCTATGATTTCAAAGTTTTCTGCGAGTTTAGATTCGTATAATTTTTGTAAATCTTTGTATTGCGGAGTCAATCCGCATTTCGACGCTACGTTGACAACAAGAACTTTTTTGCCTTTTAATTTTTGTAACGAAAAATCATTTCCGTCAATATCGGTTACAGTGAAATCGTAAAATGATTTCGCGACCGAATCGGCTTTAGCGTTTTTTTCGGCGTTTGAATTACCGCTCGGATTTGCGTTTGATTTGGTTGATTGATTTTTCGTTACGGAAATTATTTTGAAACCTTCTCTGTCTGATTCGAGTCGAATGAAACCCGGGAAAGGAATGTGAGCCGAGACGAAAATCCATTTTTCTTTGACGGTTCTTGACAGGAGTTTTTGACGAATTTTTGCGGCTTGTTCTGGGTTGTTATCGTAACGCGAGGAGATTTCGGGATGCGGGAATTGCAAGTCTGCACTGTGTAAGAGGTCTCCGGCGACCAATATGTTTTCGCCTTTTGATGAAACCAGAAACGCAACATGACCGGGCGTATGTCCGGCGGCGTCGATTGCTATAATTTCGGGCAAAACGATTGAGGTTTTTTCGTCGGGTTTAATAATTTTTAATTCGCCGTAGGCTTTGATTGTTTTTTCGACAAGAGAATTATTTGACGATTTCCAAAATTTTAATTCGTCTTCTGAAATCCAGACGGTTGCGTTTTTGAAGTTTGGTTTTGAGTTATTGAATAGTCCGTTGACATGGTCTCCGTGAGTGTGTGTCAGCAAGACGTCTGAGATTTCGTCGGTTTTGATTCCAGCTGCTGCGAGATTTTCGAGTAATTGATTTCCCATTCCGGTATCGACCAAGATTGATTTTTCGTTACGTTTAATTACAAAAGTTGAAATGCTGCTTGGCGATTTACCGTCTTTTGTGAATTTTTTCAGAATTTCGTGGTTGGCGTCGGCGAATATTGCGTTATTCATTTCGTTTTTTGTATCTTGGATGCAGTAGAAGTCGAGTTCTCCGATTTTATATTTTGCGAATCCTGATTCGTCAGAAAGCGATATTGAAATTGGCATGACAAACAAAATTGTTAGCAGATTAATTGTTACAATAAATTTAATACGAAGTTCAATCAACGCCGAAATCAGTTTTGCCGGCAATTGAATTGTTGATCGATCTGACAACATTTTAAACGTATTTTTCACGAAATTTACTCCTAGTTTTTAAAGGGTTAAAATTTGAAAGTTGTTAATTATTCAGGGAAAATTTGTTTTGTCTTTTTGAGTCTCTAATCCCAGATTTCAATTGTTCCATACAAAAATAGGTAACCGTTCACGGATTTTTAAATTGCTAAACCCAATGTAGAGACGCAATGCTTTGCGTCTCTATCGATGATCTTTTGATCGAACGATGAGACGCAAGGCATTGCGTCTCTACATTT
>JAITAZ010000326.1 GCA_031283825.1 Planctomycetaceae bacterium
TAGCAAGGTTGTTTTTTGGGGGGACATTGGGGACAAAGGGGCCTTGGGGGACACTGGGGACATTCGTGTGTGACATCTGGGGTTAATGTCTCGCGGGGAAACTGAAAAAAATATCTCTCTTTTAAAAAGGCTGTTGTCTTCTATTGAGTCGTTAATCATGGTTTTTAAATTAGCGCGTCCCCAATGTCCCCCTTGTCCCCAGCGTCCCCAATGTCCCCCCAAAAAAATAATATAGTTTTTAAAAAACCAACTATGTGTGTATAGTAAATCTTAATTGATTTTATTATTGTCGAATCCATTTTTATCGTTGCCTTCGGCAACGCGACCTTTCGGCGAAAGGTCGCCTACCGAGTCGGCGGTCGCCTACCTGATCGGCGGTAACAAAAGGTTGTTTTTTGGGGGGACACTGGGGACATTCTTGTTTGAAATCTGGGGTTAATGACTCGCGGGGAAACTGAAAAAAATCTCTCTCTTTTAAAAAGGCTGTTGTCTTCTGTTGAGTCTTTAATCATGGTTTTTAAATTAGCGCGTTCCCGATGTCTCCCCAAAAAAGAACCATTTGTTCACGTTCAAAGTATAGTGCGGTCTGAGCGTTCGATAATATTTCGGATTACTTTTTGCATAATTCCTCCGTTTAAGTAATATTGTAATTCGATTTGCGTGTCGATTCTTACCTTTACTTGAAATTTTGTTTCACTAAAAATATTTTTCGAGACCTCACGCTCCGCAATTATTTCAATCATACTTGCAGGTTCAAAATTTTTGTCTATTGCAGGAATCGTAAATTCCTCTTCGCCGGTTAAATTCAACGATTGCCACGTTACCCCATGAGGAAACTCCAACGGCAAAACTCCCATCCCAATAAGATTGCCTCTGTGAATCCTCTCAAAACTCGACGCAATAACCGCCCGAATGCCAAGTAATAACGTCCCCTTCGCCGCCCAATCACGACTACTGCCCGTACCATACTCAACTCCAGCTAAAACAATAAGAGGTATCCCACTCTCCTTATATCTCATCGCAGCGTCAAATATCGTCGTCAACTCTCCATCGTTAGGAAAATATCGCGTTACACCGCCCTCTACACCATCGCCCGCTAAAAAATTCTGCAACCGAATATTCGCAAACGTCCCACGAGTCATTACCCTGTCATTACCTCGCCGCGCACCATAACTGTTAAAATCAGACTCGCTCACTCCAGCCGCACGCAAAAATTCACCCGCAGGAGATTCAAACTTGATCGAACCCGCTGGAGATATATGATCCGTCGTTACAGAATCACCCAACAATACAAGAACACGCGCACGAAATATCTCCGGCAATTCGTCTGAACAAGTCAAACGCATCCCAAAAAGAAACGGAGGCTCTTGAATATACGTCGATGAATTATCCCACTTAAATAATTCAGAGTTGGCATTCGGAATTCGGGTATTGGAATTCGGAATTCGGAATTCGGAATTCGGAATTGGGGATTCGGATTTGACGCTGATTGTTGAATTAGTTTTTTCATTTGACTCTAAAACGTCGTCGGCGATTGTATTCCATTTTTCATTTGACTCGAAAACATTTTTGTAACGATTAATATACATCTCCGGCGTAATCGTTTCTTCTACGACTTTTGTGATTTCATTTTCGTCCGGCAAAATATCTTTTAGAAAAACTAACTCGCCTTTTTCCGTTTTTCCGATTGGCTCTTTATCAAAATTGATATTCACATTTCCTGCTAGCGCATAAGCCACAACTAACAACGGAGACGCAAGATAATTCGCCCGAACCATCGGATTTATTCGTCCTTCAAAATTACGATTCCCGCTAATTACCGCCGCCGCAACAATTCCATTTTCCCTAATTGCCTTTTCAACCTCCGGCAAAATCGCACCGCTGTTGCCAATACAACTCATACACCCATAACCGACAACATGAAATCCAAGTCTCTCAAGCGGCTCGTACAAATTCGACTTGCTTAAATAATCCGTAACAACCCGCGAACCCGGCGCTAAACTCGTTTTGACAAACTTCGGCGTTTTCAATCCTCGCAAAACCGCGTTGCGGGCAAGCAATCCGGCGGCAATCATCAGTCGCGGATTACTCGTATTCGTACAACTCGTTATCGAAGCAATCACAACCGAACCATGACAAATCTCGCCTACATCAGTTGAAATCGCCTTTGATAATTCCGTATCCGAAATCCCAAAACCACGATCCTTAACCCTCGCCGATAACAACTCCCTAAACCGCAAATTCATATTCGAAAGAGAAACCCGATCCTGCGGTCGCTTCGGTCCAGCAAGCGACGACTCAACCGAATCAAGATCAAACGACAAAACTTTCGTATAAGATGGAATCGACTTTGCCGAATCACGATAAAGAAATTGTTCCTTGCAATACGCCCGCACAATTTCAATCTGCTCTTCCGACCTGCCGGTTTTGCGTAAATAATCAATCGTTTGATCGTCAACTGGAAAGAATCCCATCGTCGCGCCATACTCCGGCGCCATGTTTGCAATCAACGCGCGATCCGTTACCGGCATTGAATCAACTCCCTCGCCAAAATACTCAATGAACTTGCCGACCACACCCTCACGCCGCAAAAATTCTGTCAACGTCAATACTAAATCTGTCGCCGTAACTCCGCGCCGCAATCGACCCTTCAACTCAAACCCGACCACTTGAGGCGTAACCATGTAATAAGGTTGACCAAGCGCAACCGCCTCCGCCTCAATTCCACCAACACCCCAACCCAAAACACCAAGACCATTTATCATCACCGTATGAGAATCCGTACCCAAAACCGAATCAGGATAAAGAACTCCCGAAACGCGATCTAATATCGACTTGTCCCGCGAACTAATCGGCTTGCTCAAACCAATTGAATTTTTGTACGAAAAATCAGACCACGAATGAACAACGTCCGCAAGATACTCAAGATTAACCTGATGAATTATCCCAACCGACGGAGGAATTACCCGAAAATTATTGAGCGATCTTTGCGCCCAACTCAAAAGCGAATACCGCTCTTTGTTTCGCGTAAATTCGAGTTCGACATTTTTCGACAAAGCGTCCGGCGAGCCGTAAAAATCTGTCTGAATAGAATGATCGATAACCAGATCAACCGGCACAAGAGGATTGATCAACTTTGGGTCGCCGCCGATTCGCCGCATCGCCGACCGCATCGCCGCAAAATCAACAACTGCCGGAACGCCGGTAAAATCCTGCAACAATATCCGCGACGGCTTAAACGGTATCTCCTGCAATACAGACGAATCACTACGCCACAACGCAAGCGTTCTAATATCGTTTTCGGTTATCAACTCATCGTCGCAGTTACGCAATAACGACTCAAGCAACACCCGAATCGAATACGGAAGAGGCGCTAAATCAACCCCGATTTTTCGTAACGAATAATAACCATACTCCCTACCGCCAACCAATAATACTTCTAACCCATCAAGCATCGAAAATTTAAACTCCTGATTT
>JAITAZ010000361.1 GCA_031283825.1 Planctomycetaceae bacterium
TCTTGCATTCCCCTTTTATCCCCTTAAAATTATTGACTTCTATCACACAAAATCATCATTTGTTTTCTCCGCGATTATCCGTATTCACCAAAAAAATCTGTTATTATCCGCGTTTAAAAAATCCCCCTATTATCCGTGTTTAAAAAACCGTGAACGGTTATCTTATTGTTTTAGCGGCGGCTTTTTTTGGAAATGTCTTTTACGATCTTTATTAGGAAATCTATCTCTTCATACGTGTTGTAAAATGCTAACGACGCTCTGACAGTGCTTTCTAATCCGAAACGTCTTAATATCGGTTGCGCACAATGATGTCCGGCACGAACTGCTATTCCTTCAGACGCAAGAATTTTATTGACTTCCTCCGTCGTAAATCCATCAACCAAAAACGAAATTACCGCCGCACGATTCGACGCATTGCCTACAACCCTTACACCAGAAATCTGATTGAACTCATCCAACGCATACTCCAAAAGTCGATGCTCATACTGCCTAATACTCTCCAATCCAATCGAACCAACATAGTCCAACGCCGCACCAAGTCCAACCGCATCCGCTATGTTGCCAGTTCCCGCCTCAAAACGAGCCGGCGCAGGATTGTATCGCGTCCGCTCAAACGTTACATCCGAAATCATCCCGCCACCACCTTGATACGGTCGCATCGAATTCAAAATCGACTCGCGTCCATACAAAACACCAATGCCCGTCGGCGCAAAAATTTTATGTCCCGAAAATACAAAAAAATCCGCCCCAAGCATCTGCACATCAGTCGGAATATGAGAAACCGATTGAGCACCATCAATCAATACCCTCGCACCAAATTGATGAGCAACCTGAACAATCTCCTCAGTCGGCGTGATCGTTCCAATCGCATTAGATACCTGCGTTACCGCAACCAATTTCACCCTGCCACTTCGCAAAATATCCGCATAACCGCTAATCATCAACTCGCCATTCGAATTAACCGGAATCACACGAATCACCGCGCCAACCTCCGACGCCAACATCTGCCAAGGAACTATATTCGCATGATGCTCAAGATGAGAAATCACAATCTCATCACCCGCCCGAATATTGTCCCTGCCCCACGCCGACGCTACAAGATTTATCGCCTCCGTCGTCCCACGCACAAACACAATCTCATTCGACGACGACGCATTCAAAAACTTACGCACAACCTCACGCGACCGCTCATAAGCATCCGTCGAACGCGCCGCTAAATCATGCGCACCACGATGAACATTGGAATTTTCATGCTCGTAAAAATATCGCAACCGCTCTATCACCACACGCGGTTTCTGCGTCGTCGCGCCATTGTCAAACCAGACCAAAGGCTTGCCATGAACCCGCTCGGAAAGAATCGGAAAGTCATTGCGAATAGAGACTACGTCAAACTCACGCGATAAACCACTAACCAAATTAGAAACACGACCCGACGACAAATCCGTTTTTTTGTCAACGTCCGAATTTTCAACTCCAACCTCGACTCCGCCATTGCCATTGACATCATTAGCCGCCTTACGCGAATTAATATCAACCAAATCAAACGCAACTTTCGCAGCGTCTTCAAATCCGTTTTTATAAAGCGTCTTTGAAATTTCACGCCCGACCTGCTGCACGTCCCATTCAATCCCCGAAACCTCGCCGACTTCCATACTCGCGCCGTCAACAAATTTATCACCCGACAAAAATTCAGACACTAATAACGACGACGATTTACTCTCAACCGGATTCGTTATCAAATCAGAATTAGGAATTGTATTAGAAATCGTAGAAATATCGGCGTCGGTCGAAGGTATGTTGTCAACCGAAATCGGATTTTCAACAAACGGACTACGATCCGGAAAAAAATCACTCATGTAATCAGACTGCAAAATCGCTTGCGTCTGCCAGTTGTCAGACAAAACGTCATCGCCGACAATCGAACTCGGTATCGAACTCGGAATCGAAGTCGGGATCGAATTTGAAATCGAACTTGCCGTCGGAATCGCATAAGGATTGACCGCAATTAAATTCGACGCCGTTTCGTTGGCGTCTCTCGTGTCTGCAAAATTATTTTCCGCAAACTGATTAAACTGATTGTCAGACTGATTATCGTTATCAGCAGCGCGAACCGCAGCATAAACGAGATTATCAAGCGTTGAAATATTCATTGTAAATATTTTTCGTTAGTGCCGGTCTCGATAAGAATTATTCGCGTATTTAATTCGATTGTAATATATCAGTGAAATTTTTGTTTTATCTTTTGAGTCTTGAATTCGTACTATTCAGTCGCAATATTTTTTTAAGGAATAAAGGCGACAATTGAGACAAAAGCAATGATAGTTTCAAATCAATTTTGCGACACATGGACAAAACAAATATTTCCCGACGATATATTACATTCGATTTGAGTTTTTCTCGATGTCGGCTTGTTCGCGCGGAATATACAGTATATATAGTACGCGACAAAACCGACATTACGTTTTTTAATTCTTTGACCGGCTAAATTATTTATTGTTACGTTAATTCGTTTGTTTTATTTATCGCTGTAAGAATAGTAATGTCCGACGTCGATATTTTCGAGTGCGGCTACGGCGTCGTCGGCGAAAATTGCCAGCGAACAATAGACGGATAGAAAATACGACGCGATTCCATGCTTATCGACTCCCATGAATCTCACGGCTAATCCGCGTGAAACTCCGCCGGGCAAATTCGCTTGATATAAACCTACGACTCCGCGTTTCTTTTCGCCGGTTCGTACTAGCAAGACGTTTGTTTTTCCGGCTTTACTTTGCGGATTTTTTATTCCGTCAACAAATAATTTATCTGTTGGAATAATTGGGATACCTCGCCAAGTTAAAAACGACGCGCCGTAAAACGAAACAGTCGCCGGTGGAACTCCGCGTCTCGTGCATTCTCGACCAAACGCCGCAATTGCTCGCGGATGTGCAAGGAAAAACGACGGCTCTTTCCAGACTTTAGAAATCAATTCGTCAAAGTCGTCGGGTGTCGGCGAGCCTGATATAGATTTGATTTTTTGCGATGCAACGACATTTTTCAACAGACCGTAGTCGTCGCTGTTGATCAATTGACTTTCTTGTCGTTCTTTTAAACTTTCGACAGCGAGTCGGATTTGTTCGTTGACTTGATCGAAAGGACTACTGTACAAGTCGGCGATTCGCGTGTCGATATTGATTACCGTTGAGATAGAATTTAATCTATATTCTCGCGGCGAGGATTCGTAATCGACGAAGCCTTCGGGTACTTTGCTGTCGTCTGTAGCTTGACGGCAGAGCGAGTCTAGCGGCGTTTCGCCTTCTTTAACTTTATTCAGTCGGAAGATCCCTGTTTCCAAAGACTTCCAATCAAGAAAACGCGGCAGCCAACGTGGAGTCAACGAGCCAAAATGGGCTTCCGTTTTAGTTACATTGGCAAGTTGATAAGCCGCTTGAACGCCCAATGTTCGGGCAGTATTGTTCGTTTCAGACATAATTTATTTCTCCAAAAAAGTGTTGCTAGGGTAATTAAATTTACACAATTATCGTTACGATAATTATCGCTCAAAATTTTTCAATACAAAATATACAATTCGCACAATGAATCTCAACGACTAAAAAAACGCTTTGACAAAAGCTGCACAAAAATTGCCTGTCTAGTTGATAGCAATATTTTAGTTATTGCGAGTCGAATTCTAAATCGCGAGTTGTAAACTGTTCACGCTTGAATTTTCGGTTAAAACCGTCTGATTACCTTCGGAAAGCAGACTTTTAACGATTTTATGGTTTTAATATTCTTAATGTTATTAATGAATAGCCTTTATATCGCCGAAATTCATAGTACGATCCGATATGATTGAGCGTTGAGGAACTAACTTGAAACTTAAAGTCACGAAAAGTTAGTTGTTCCTGATTGAAATTAAGATGCGGTTAATTTTTTGAATTAGGTATTTTCCCTGCGATCTGTGAGGTCAACCGAGTCGTCGAGTTTATCTACATAATTTGAGATTTTATTTAATCTGATTGGCGTTGACAATTCAGATTCGACGAGTTCGATATTAAATTATTCCTGCATTCACCGTATTTACAAGAAATTTGTTAGACGTGCAAGGGACTTCGTAACAATTAAGCCAAAGATTCTACAACACAAAAAAACAACGTCAACGGGGGGGAATAAATTCGGTAACTTTTTTTTGAACACGGAAAAAACAAATGATGATTTTCAGTAACCGTTCACAGTTTTTTTAAAAACCATATTATTTTTTGGGTAACCGCTCACGTTTACAAGAAAAAATCCTACGCCCTGAAAGGGCTTAGAAAATTTTTCTCTTGTACGTGAACGGTTACAAATTTTAAATTAAAATAGACAATTACGTTTAAACGTAACCATCGGCAGAATATCTGCCGACAGTTTTTTGTGAGATTTTTTTTCGTTACAAAAATTACGTAAAATATCAACGAAGTTGATTTGTGTTGATTTCATCGTTTTCGCTAATATCTTCGTTTATGTCTTCATCGTCATCTGGTACTACGTTTGCCGCTGAACCAAGCGCATCGGCAATTTGTTGAAGAGTATTACCAGCTGTGTCGCCGTTGTAAATGAACTCATTTTTGTCAGAGTCGTAGGTGTAATCATCTTTTTTATGTCCATCTGGCGCATTGTATAGAAGCCAAAAATCGTACTCAGTACCTTGTGCATCTGGATGCTCATCATAACTTACAAATGATGTATCATTATAAGTTGTATAGTATCCTTCCTCATGCGATTCGTCATATCCAGATGCTTTAAATTGTCCAGTGGACAACGTTATACTTCCGTCTGACCATTTTGTCGCATAGGCGTAACTTACCTTTTCATTAGTAGTCACATTACTGAAATAATACCCACTTGAACTATATTTTCCTGTTCCTGGTTCAACCCATTGATAATTTGTTGCTCCTTCAATAGGTTGACTTGTAACATAAATTTCCGCCGTAACTGGATTGTTATTCTGATTCTGGATAAAAGTCAAATAAGTTACGCCAGAAGTAGGCGTATCTGGCGTGTTGTTATTACAGCAACCGCTACTCAAACAAACGCAAAAGCTCAAAAGAGCTACTAGCACAAAAAGTTTTTTCATTTTTAGTTCTCCTAAAAAAGTGTTTCTTGAAAATGCAGTTGACAATATATCAACCGCGACTAACAACAATATAGTAAAAAATAACAAACTTGTCAAATTATTTTAATAAAAAAAGTTATTTAAATTGAAATATCTACGATAAATAATCCAATAATATCAATAAAAACGATTGTAACTTTAAACAATTATCAAATCATGTTGTGCGTTAGTTGTCCGTCAGTATGCGATATTGTTTTTTTGTAACCGTTCACGGTTTTTTTAAAAACCATATTATTTTTTGGGGGACATTGGAGACAAAGGGGACTTAGGGGACACTGGGGACACACTAATTTAAAAACCATGATTAACGACTCAACAGAAAACAACAGCTTTTAAAAAAGAGAAATTTTTTTCTTTAAATTTTGTCCCCCACCGAGTCATCAATCCCAGATCTCAAACAAGAACGTCCCCAGTGTCCCCTAAGTCCCCAATGTCCCCTAAGTCCCCACAAAAAATTATCTTTGGATTTTTAAAACCATATTATTTTTTTCTTGTGAACGGTTACTTTTAAACAAAGTTAGGAAAAATTTAGGTTGAAAATGAGGTTTGTAAAAAATAAACCTAATATCTGTACAAAAATTCAACTGAATGATTATGAATATAATTTTTATGAATACACGTGAAATAATCATTTGCATTTTCCGCGATTATCCGTGTTTAAAAATAATTCCGAATTTAAAAACCGTGAACGGTTACAAAAAATTCTGCTACTGAATATTACAAAATTTTTGCAATTCCCTGACCAGTTGATAAACGTTTGTTACAGGATTAATTTCCCAAGGCGTTTCAGGAAGTTTTTGACTTGCCGTATTGTGTAATTTTTCTGCTCGTTCAACAGCTAATTCGCGATTCCCATACTTACGAATAATTCCGTAAGGAAAATGTTTAAGTTTACTTTTAGATTCGATTTTTGTTTTTTTATTTTCTTCCTGTTTGTGCTGAAGTAACTTTGTCAAATTTGCTCGCGTGATTTGTTTGGTTTGTTCTTGAAAATGTAACAACAGCCAAAGTTCAAAACAAACATTACTGTAGGCGACGTTGATATGCGATTGCTGCGCCAAACTGATTGCTGTCGAATAATTTTCACCGAAGTCGTCTTGATCAAAAACCACCCATACGATGTCGTTATTTTCCGTATAACTTCGCTTGTATTTATTAACATAATCTCGCGCATGTTCAACGATTTGCTTGGGTGCTTTGTTGACAAATTCCACTGTTAAAAATTGAGAACGAATATTATTACCGGCGAGGTCTTTCACTAGCTCGGTAAAATATTTCATTTCTGTTACTTTTCCGTTACAAAAAATAAAGAATAAATTTGATTGACGTTTTTCTGCCCGCGATTCGTAATAATTTAGCGGAACGGCTGGTGATCGTCTTTTACCTGCGCCGCGATTTTGTTTTGGAGTCATTGGGTTCTCCGTTGATGAAATCAATAAAATCGCATAGAGGAATTCCTCCGAAGCGTCCGTTTAGATAATCTTCTTCGTACAATGAATTCGGCGGAATTTTAAACTCTGCGAAATTAGTTAATTGACTTGAAAAATTCGCGTTCTTGTCCATAAACCAAACTTGATCGCGACGTAATAATTTTTTACGCAACGGATAAGTATTATGAGCCGTGAATATCAATTGCGAGCGTCCGTTGTTGTTACGATGAAAAAAGTTTAACAACGCTTCTATCAAAAATGGATGTAATTGAATACCTATCTCGTCGATACACACGACGCCGTCCGTGTCGATTGCTCTTAAAATTGTGCCGGCGGTATAAAGCATTTTCAGTGTGCCGGCAGATAATTTATCTAATTCTAATTCAACGTTTTTATCTCCGCATTGATAAACGACGTTAAAATTTCTTCTTTTAGAAATTGTCTGTTCGACAATGTTTGTTTCGGGATTACGTTTATTTTGAACAATGTTTTGTTCGTGTTTTTGAAAATCGACAATACCGGTATCTGCCAACTGTACGATCTGTTTCAAGCGTTTAAAAATTGTCGGATCGTTTAAGTACTGATTGGGATTTTGATCGGACAAGTTGTCCATCAAAGTTTTTCCTTTTGTTGGGACTCCTCTTATTTGAATACGTCTAAACCAGTCAAAAATTTCCTTTGAAATTAAACCGTTGTAAGAATGACAAACAGACAAAAAAAGCGCGTCTGGTCGGGTTTGCGATTCCTTTCCTTTTCCTTCGACAAAAGAATTGCCAACAATTATTTTCTGTTTGTTTCTGTAGAACAATTCTTTTTCGTTACGATAAAGCCATTCGCTTGCAATACAATCGTGTTGTGATTCGAATCCGTATCGGTATAAATATTTTCCGATCAGAAATTGTATTTCATAAAGCGTCGGGTTTTGATTTACATTTTTGGTAAGAGCAAACGGCTCATAAACAGACCGATAAAGCGGACGATTACCAGCAAGATTATAAAAAACGAATTCTTGCAAATTAGAAAGACCAATTAACAAATTCGATTTCCCGCTTGAGTTTGCTCCGTAGATAACTGCCGTCTTCAAAACAGACGAGTATTTTTTATGTTTAGTCGTTACAAGATGCGTTCCGTTATATTTATCATCTTCCTTTAAGCTATTTATTGGAAGCATAGAAAACATAATTGGCTCTTGGAAAGAACGAAAATTATTCAACGTGAAACTGACTAACATAAACGTACAAAAAAGGCGTCGCATTATCGCGAACTAAAATGAGAACAGCCAAAAAAAATTAATGTAACAAAATGTATAATATATTTTGAACGTGAATAAATGGTTCTTTTTTTAAGGGACAAATGGGACATCGTTGTTTGAAATTGAAGATTAACGACTCAAAAAAATCGCTTTTGAGTCTTCTCTGACAGACTCGAAACTCAATAATTTTTAATATACGGTTGCGTATTTTAATCTCGACAAAATTGAACACAAGTACCCGCAATTTTTGTAACCGTTCACGGTTTTTTTAAAAACCATATTATTTTTTTCTTGTGAGCGGTTACAAATAATTTTGCTCTATTTGCTTTAAAAATATTTTTTGGTAAATTGTTTGTTTGCATTTTTTGTTTGGGATAATTTTTATCTTATGTTGTTCAAGGATGCAATAAAATTTACGTATTTTGTTGAATGAATTTAAAACAAATCTCTTGAAATCTTCAAGAAATTTTTAACTGTTTACGCTTTAAGTTTCGGTTGAGCCGTTTGGTCTTATGTTGCCGAAATTCATAGTCAAGTTTTATATAAAATAAATATGTCAGAATCTGTTGATATTGAAACAAATAATGTTGACGTTGAACTGTCCGAATATGAACAAGTTCGCGGAATAGATTTACAAAATCCTGTTATTGCCGGTTTTTTGACTTGGTTGCTTCCGGGTCTCGGGCATTTTTATCAAGGACGCCGCGCGAAAGCATTGCTATTTTTTTTATGCATTATGCCAATGTTCGCAATGGGTTGTTTTTTCGGCAGTAGCTTAGACGTCGGAGAATCCGGCGAAGTCGGAATCGCACGAAATGTTTATTTCTCGTGGAGACAACAAGACAAAAGACTCTTTTTCATTCCTCAAGCATGTATTGGAATCGCGGCTATTCCTGCATTGATTCAATCGCTCTGGACAAACTCCGGCGACCCGCCACCATTCGGAAAATTCATGGCGCCGCCCCAAATCGATAGCACAGATAAAACAGGCGTACCGCCAACTCTAACAGATATTGCAAAAAAATTACACTTCCTATTCGAACTCGGAACTTACATCACCGTAATCGCAGGTCTAATGAATCTACTCGCAATTTTCGACGCCATCGATGGTCCTCTCGTTTATCGCAATGAAAAACAAAATAATGAAAATAAAAAAGAACAAAAATAATCATAATAATTATGTCAATACATTAATTGTAAAATCTCATGTTTCAACAAATTATTTTAAAAAAATATATTGAATCCAACGCCGATAAAATTCATTTGGCGTTTGAGCGTTATGTTCTTTTTTTTCACGACGCGGAGCGTCAGGCGTATATTCGGCAATGTATAGAGTCGCAATTTCAGGAGGGATTTTTACGCGAACTTTTTGTCAATGTTCTTGGTTATACGCTTATCCCTGATCCAAATTACAATCTCATTCCTGAAGGAAAAAATGAGACAGACGCCGGACGCGCCGACGGAATAATTTTTATCAACAACGACGTCCGCGCAGTTATCGAACTAAAAGATATTCGAACAATCGATCTAAAATTGGTTGAGAAACAAGCGTTTAATTATAAATATCAACACAAAAACGCGGCGTATGTTATAACGTCAAATTTTGAAAAATTACGTTTCTATATTGACAACGCTGTCGAATATTTCGAGTGGAATCTTTTCACGCTTACAGAAAATCAATTTGCCGAACTTTGGATTTGTCTTGCGTATGAAAATATTGTCGATGATTTGCCGAAAAAGTTAAAAAACGAAACTATCAGTCGAGAAGATGAAATCACGAAAGAATTTTATAACGTTTACAAACAATTCAAAAATTCGTTATTCTCTGATTTAATTGCAAACAATTCTCAACACGATAAGTTGACTCTCTTTTCATGTTCGCAAAAAATTCTTGACCGGCTTGTTTTCATTTTGTTTTCGGAAGATTGCGGATTACTTCCGCCAAACACGATAAAAAAAATCATTCGCGAATGGAAAATTCTTGAAGACGCGGATGAATATCGTCCTCTTTATACTCATTTGCAAAAATATTTTTCGTATCTTGACAGCGGCGGCAAGGGTAAAAATCAAAATATTTTTGGCTATAACGGCGGATTATTTCAGCCGAATAAACTTCTTGACAGTCTAAAAATCTCTGATTCAACGCTTGTCGAGCGTCTTAACAAGTTAAGCGATTACAATTATCGCAGCGATGTTAATGTTGATATTCTTGGACATATTTTTGAAAATTCGCTTGCCGAGATAGAGAAATTAAAATACGAACTTTCAGGACTTGAAAGTTACGAATTACGCGAAACAAATAAGCGTAAAAAAGACGGCATTTTTTATACTCCGCGTTATATTACTTCGTATATTATTTCTAGTACGCTTGGTAAATTATGCGATGAAAAGAAAATTGAACTCGGTTTGGATAAAGAGGAATTATTCGACCAAATAATCGAACAGAATGGCAAGACGAATAATAAATTAAATGGTAAATCTAATGGCAAGCAAAAAAAAGTTACGTCGAATCCGATACTTGAGAAGTTAGAGAAATATCGTCAATGGCTTTTATCTCTTTCGATCTGCGATCCAGCTTGCGGCAGCGGCGCGTTTTTGAATGCGGCGTTGGATTTTTTGAAAGAGGAACATTATTTTATCGACAAGTTGACTGCTCAAATTCTAGGTCATTCGATTGTTTTTTCCGAGTATGAAATTTCTATTTTAGAAAATAATCTCTTCGGCGTTGACGTCAATGAAGAAAGCGTCGAGATAACAAAATTAGCGTTATGGTTGCGGACTGCCAAACCGAATCGCAAGTTAAACTTTCTTGACGCAAATATCAAATGCGGCAACTCTCTAATTTCCGATCCAAAAATTGATCCCGACAAATCATTCGATTGGCGTAAAGAATTTCCCCGCATTTTTGAGAAAGGCGGATTCGACGTTGTCATTGGAAATCCGCCTTATGTTTTTTCGCGCAGCGGTAAATTTTCGGAGATTGAGAAAGAGTATTATTATTCTCGTTATCCGTTATCGAATTATCAATTGAATACATATTTATTGTTTATTGATCTTGCTTATTATCATCTTTTGCATGACAACGGCGTATTCGGCTTTATCGT
The DNA here is from genome assembly GCA_031283825.1 of Planctomycetaceae bacterium. Taxonomy (GTDB): domain Bacteria; phylum Planctomycetota; class Planctomycetia; order Pirellulales; family Thermoguttaceae; genus WRKP01. The sequence continues at coordinate 10,921 of JAITAZ010000361.1, forward strand.
TCCGAATAATTGTCTGACAATTGACACGTTTCAACCGTTCCGCAAATTTTTATTAGAACAAACGGGCGACATCGAAATTGTCAATATTATTAACGGCGTTTTTAGCGACGCGAATGTTGACAATTGTATTATTACGTTTAAGAAACAAAACGCCGACAAAATATCAATTGGAGAAATGAACAATGAAAAATTAACGAAAATAGGAACGTTTCCGGCGTCAATTTTTGCAAAGGAACAATACATTATAAATATCGCGATTGCAAAAAAACCGGAGGTTGTGCAGTTAATGAAAAAAATTGAATTAACGGCAGAACCGCTGGAGCGACATGCAGTTGTTTCAACTGGTATTAAAGCGTATCAAGACGGCAAGGGCAAACCGTCGCAAACAACTCAAATGAAAGAAAGCAGAATTTATCATTCGCGTCAGCAGACAACTGACGAGTTTATAAAATATCTTGATGGTAAAGACGTGAGTCGATATTTATTATCGTGGTCTGGCGAATATGTAAGATATGGCGATTGGTTAGCGGAGCCGCGTCGTTCTGTTGATTTTTCAGCGCAGCGTATTTTAGTGCGTCAAATTCCGAGTCAACCGCCTTACTGTATCAATGCCGTTTTTATAAATGCTCTTGCAATAAACGATATTAATAGTATGATAATTTTCAATTTTAATATTGATCCGTTATATCTTCTGGGTATTCTTAATTCTCGTTTGATGAGTTTTTGGTTTATCAATAAATTTGATAAATTTCAACGCGGGATATTTCCGCAATTCAAAGTTAAGGAATTGTCGTTGTTTCCGATAGCAGTTTGTAACAAGGAAAAACAAAAACAACTTGTTGGTCTTGTTGATAAAATAACTTCGCTTCAGAATAGCATCCAATTAAAACGACAAAAATTTTTAAGACGAGTAACCGATAACTTGGGAAACATTCAGCCGTTGGGAGTCTTGGAATATTTTGATCGCTTAAAATTTAAAGAATTTTTAGAACTATTATCGAAACGAAAAATCAAACTCCGCTTAAATGCTCAAGCAGAATGGGAAGATTTTTTTAACGAGAATCAAATCTTGTGTCGTAATATTGTCAAGCAAATTACCGAAACCGACAATGAAATCGATCAATTGGTTTACGAATTGTACGGATTAACTGAAGACGAAATTAAATTTATCGAAGGATAAAAAATGTCTAAACGCAAGATACAAAAAAAGCGTTTTGAATCGACAGTAAAAATTTTTCATTCGGCAAATAATAGATGCGAAAATCAATTTGCCGACGGCGATGATATTGATCTTAATGCAAAAATTGACATTGCTCTCAATAACAAAATTCCTCCAACGTTGAATACAAAAATCAGACGTAAACAAGACGGAATTTTTTACACCGAAAAACGAATTACTTCGTACATTGTTTCTAAAACGATTGGCAAATTATGCGCGGACAAGAAAGTAGAACTCGGTTTAGACAACGAGGAATCATTTAATCAAATAATCAATCAGAATAGTAAATCTAACAACAATCAAAAAAAAGTTACGTCGAATCCTATACTTGAGAAGTTGGAGAAATATCGTCGATGGCTTTTATCTCTTTCGATCTGCGATCCGGCTTGCGGCAGCGGCGCGTTTTTGAATGCGGCGTTGGATTTTTTGAAAGAGGAACATTATTTTATCGACAAGTTTACCGCTCAAATTCTAGGTCATTCGATTGTTTT
>JAITAZ010000369.1 GCA_031283825.1 Planctomycetaceae bacterium
TAATAATAAATAAACCTAAATAAATAATATAATTTTATTGATATTAAAATCGTCATTTCCATTCTCCGCGAATATCCGTATTCACTAAAAAATCCGTATTATCCGCGTTTAAAAATTCCGCTGATATATTAAAAAAATTAAAACACGAACAGTTACGTCAAAACTCATTTCCGAATTTAAAACTGTGAACTGTTACGATATTTTTTTGTTCCTCTTGTCGTGTTGTTGACTTTGTGGTAATATTCCCGCCTTCGTAATTGGGTCTCGTTGAGAGTTGTGTAATCAACACGATCAACGATCAACGATCAACGATCAACAATCAATCAACAAATTAAAAAATTGTAACAATTCAATTCAATGAATACAAAAGTCCTTTACTCGGTATTTAAGCGTAATTTTGTCAGTTATCTTTCTAACCCGACGGGTTACGTGTTTATATGTGTTTTTGTGTTATTAAGTTCGATAGCGGCTTTTTTGCCGGATGAATTTTTTAATGCTAATCTTGCTAATCTTGATCAGCTTAATCTTTGGTTTCCGCTTATTATGTTGGTATTTGTTCCGGCGATAACGATGGGAATTTGGGCTGACGAAAAAAGACAAGGAACAGACGAATTACTGCTAACAATTCCTGCAAGCGATTTTGATATTGTGTTAGGGAAGTTCAAGGCGGCGGTTTGTATTTATTTCGTGTCGTTGATTTTTTCGTTTGTCTGTAATTTTTTCATTCTCAGATATCTTGGGACTCCTGATTTAGGTTTAATAATTTCGACTTACATTGGTTATTTCTTAATTGGGGTAGCGATGATTTCGATTGGGATGGTTGCGTCGTTTTTGACTGGTAATCTTACGGTGTCTTATATTCTTGGCGCGATTTTTTGTTCGCCGTTTATTGCGATTCAGTGGATAGACGCCGCGCCGATTCCTTCTGACGCCGCTACGATGTTGAAGTCGTTTAGTATTGCGGCTCAATTTGAGCTTTTCGGACGCGGTATTTTTAATTTGTCGAGTATAATTTATTTCGGCATGATTACAGCGACGATGTTATATCTTAGTATGGTGTTGATTGGTCGCAGACATTGGGCGGCGAATCGCAAGTGGATTGGAATTTTTCATTATGCAATTCGTACAGCGTCGTTGCTTATAATTGGATTGAGCGTAGTGTTTATTTTTAGGCATCACGATTTGCGGGCGGACATGACAGAAGAAAAACTCGGAACGCTTTCTTCATCGACTATAGAGTTGCTCAAGAATCTTAAACCGGATTATCCGATAGTAATTGAGGCGTTTTTGAGTTCTGACGTGCCGGATTCGCACATTCAGACTAGACTAAATATCATTTCGATTCTTAATGAAATACAGGCGATTTGCGGAAATAACGTATCTGTTCAAATTCATTCAAACATGCAACCGATTACGAATGAGGCGTTGCTTGCGAATCAGCGTTATGGGATTGCGCCGCAGGATGTAACGTTTTCGTCTCGCGGGCAATATACGATGAAAAGCGTGTTTCTTGGGGTGGCTTTTAGGTCGGGGTTGAATACGTTGACGTTACCGTTTATTGATCGCGGGTTATCGGTCGAGTATGAGTTGACGCATGCGATTTGCAATGTATCGACGCCGATGAAAAAGCGGGTTGGGGTTTTGAAAACGGACGCGGCAATGTTAGGACGATTTGATATGACGTCGAACCGGAATGCGGGCGAGTGGGAGGTTATAGGCGAGTTGAAAAAGCAATATACGTTGGTGGAGGTTGATCCGAAAGACCCGATTTCGGAGAGATTTGACGTATTGCTTGCGGTTCAACCTTCGGCGATGGCGCCGAATGAGACGCAGAATTTTATTGATGCGGTGAAGAATGGTCAACCGACTGTCATATTTGAAGACCCGTTTCCGGTTTATGTTTCGGGAGTTGCGGGGACGTCGGAGGATCGTGTGGCGTCTGGGATGATGGGTATGTTTGGGCGTGGTCAACCGAAGGGCAGTCTTGAGTCGTTGTGGCAATTTTTGGGTGTTCGGGTTGATGGTTCTCAGGTTGTTTGGCAGGATTACTCGCCGATTCGAAGGATGGAGAGTTTGCCGAAGTTTTTCATTTTTCTTGATCGTAGTGCGGAGAGCAAGCGGGACAAATCGGGCAGTCGATCTCCTTTTGCGGATGATCCGGTTTCTTTATCGTTACAATATTTAATGTTGCCGTTATCGGGGTATTTGCAGGGCGAGCCGACGTCCACAAACAAGTTTACGGTAACGCCGATTTTACATACGTTTAAGCAGCCGTCGGGAATAATAATGACGCGGGTGTTGCAGCGGGCGCGTCGAGATGGATCGTGGGATCGGTCATTGATAACGGACAATGCTGACAAGAATTTAGCGGTGCGGGTAGTTGGCGAGTTAGCGCCGCCGGTTCAAGCCGACTTAAAACCAGACCAGAAGCCAACGTTACCGGAGGCGATTAAGATAAACGTGTTATTGGTTGCCGATATTGACATGTTGTCGAATATGATATTTGATATGAGACAGAAACCGGAGATTGACGTGGATTTTGACAATGTTAATTTCGTCTTGAATGCGATTGACAGTGTAGCCGGAGACAATAGATTTCTTGAAGTGAGAAACAGACGTCCGAAACATAGGACGTTGTCGAAATTTGACGAAAATACGGATATGATTCGCAATGTTACGAACAAGCATTTGCAGGATTTGAAAGAAAAATTTGATGCAACGGTGGAGACAGAGCAAAAGAAGTTGACGATGTCGATAGAGAAATTGAAGTCTCAGTATGACAGTGGTTCGTTATCGGATGCGGAGGTTGCGCAGCGGGTGCGAACGATGATAGTAGTATTGCAGAAAAAATTTGAAACGGAGGAAGAACAGTTAAAACGTAATTTGAATATTGAGATAAACGAGGCGCAAGTAAAGTTGAACGAGTATATACGGAAGATCAAGGGGCAATATAAACTAGCGGCGGTAGCGATTCCTCCGATTCCTCCGTTATTAATTGCGTTAACGGTTTTCTTTGTCCGTAGAGTCCGAGAGATCGAAGGTGCGCCAAAATCAAGATTAAAGAAAAAGTAGTAATATATCAGCGGAATTTTTTGTAACGATACTTTGAATTATGCTTTCCTAATTTTCTGCGTTTTCTGCGTTAAAATTTTTGTAATTATTATCAAGGCGATGAAAGACGAATCTTATTTTTACCTTATTAAAAAACAAACACTGATAATACGGGGAATTTTAAACGCGGATAATACGGATAATACGGATTTGACGGATAAACACGGAGAATGGAAATGATGCCTTTGTATG
>JAITAZ010000370.1 GCA_031283825.1 Planctomycetaceae bacterium
AATGGTTTTTAATTATTGTCGAATCCATTTTATCGTTGCCTTCGGCAACGCGACCTTTCGGCGAAAGGTCGCCTACCTGATCTGGGGTAGCAAGTGCGTAACATGAGTAAATCATTCTAATATTTCAACGGAATATTTATAAATTGCTCGCGTTTGAATTTTCAGTTGGAGTCGCCTGCTTTCCGAATATAACCGAAAAATTACGTGCTAACAGTTTAAAAATTTTCTATCGGATTATCGAACAAAAAAAATTTTTTAGCGTAATAATCGTATCGTTGCCGGTTGTGTCTGGAATTTGATTATAAACGATATTTAAAATAATTACGTCAGAATTTTCCGAACTAATCGGTATTGTCAATTAAAGTTTAAACCATATCCGCATTCAACACATTACTAGCGGCGGATATTTATAAACGGTTCGCGTTTTTAAATACGGCAATCTCCGCTTGCCTGATTACTTGCTAATATTGAAAAAGTCGGCATTGCGTTTTTGAGTCGCCGAATCCATAATCGAGCCGTATAGCTGCTCGCGTTTTAATTATCGGAATAACGCCGATACGAGATTCAATATCGCAAACATTAAATCGCGGGCAGCATAAAACATCATGAGAAATTAAATATATGACAAAATCAAAAAATCTAAACGTTGCAAATCTACATTGCAAGGTTACTCTTGTGATTTACATCTGCTCCGCGTTTTACGCTTACGGACAACATCACAAAATTTCAACAACTACATCTAACAAGATTGATAAATCAATAGAAAAAAAATCAGAATTTCCATTGAATGCCCGTTTGTAGAGAGTTTATCGATTCGCTTTCTCCACCGACAAAAACTTCGCCGACATAATTTATGTAAATACTACATGCCCGAAAACGATCAAACGCATAGTTCGCACCGACATTAAATGTAAAAATAGAATTACCATATCGACTTGTTCGTAACGCCGTTGAAATCTGTCCTTGTGATACCATCGCCTCTGCATAGTCGTCAAGCAACTGTTGAGAAAATGCAACGCCCGCGTCAAAACATAATAATCCAAAATGCCACTGAACATCCGAGCCTACTCTGAAAAACAACTGATCAAGCGAAAGATTAGAATATCGAAAACCGCCCAAACTCTCGTCCGCAGAACTTATCGAATTCGTAAGATAATCAATCCCAATAAAAGGACGAATCGAAGTATTATGCCACGTTTGAAGACGCCTGCCAAACTCTACATTAAACTCAAACGTATTTCCATCAGGCTTGATACTAAATTCTCTTTCAAGTCCAAAATCATATCGCGCGATTTTATAACGTTGATGACCAAAACCAAGCGTGCCGCGAATGTCAAAACCAAATGAAAATAACATCGCCGCATAAACTCCAACATAATAATCATCGCCCCGAATGTAATCATTGACAATCTCTGCCCGCGAATCCTCATAACCAAACATAAGTCCAAAATGAGAACCAAAACCTGAAGCTAAATCAAAACCAAATTGAATACCATTTGAAATCGTATCTAACGACTCTCCTTTGTAAGCGTCGTAAGAGCTTCCTGCTGCCGCCTTTCTGCCAACATAATTTACCCACGCATTATAAAAATTTCGCTCTGCCGCAACCGCCGCAACCGGAACGCGAAAACTTTGACCACGATAGTCAACCTGAGATCTATTACCAGAAATATAACCGCCATGAACCGTACCATAACGATAAAGCAATTGATTTATCCTCGTATTTGTCGCTTGTTGAATTGTATTCCATTTGTGAATATATGCCGCCGACGCATAAATGTCAGACAAATTCGCCGCGTCGAGTATTCTTGCAAGTTTTATTGTGCCATTGACCAATTCAACATCAATTAACGAATTGCCAAGCTTGAGAGCTTCATCTGCGCCGATAACTTCGCCGTCTGCGATTCGCACGCCGGATTTTAATTTTGCTAAGTCTGCATTTGATAAATCTAGTTCCCAAGTTGTTCCTTTGTCGAATGTAATTGTTCCCGTCGAATTTTGATTATAAAGATTTGCAATCGCTCTGAATCCTGATTCTCCGTCTTTTGTGAAACCGCTTCTCAACACGCCTTCTCTGATAAAATAACTTCCCGCTTGATGCTGCGTTTCTCCAAGCAAAGACAAAATTCCGCCGCCGGTTTTAGTAACATTTCCGGTGATATAATGTCCGTCGAAATCTTCAATTTTGCTTCCAATACCGGTATTGAAAATCACGCTTGCGTTGGCAAAAATTGAGTTGCCGCGAGCTAAATTTGCTATGTTGGAAATCGCCCGATTATCTTCAAATAAGACGTTGCCGTGCGTAACGCTTGACGCGATTTCCAAGCTCTTTGACGTGTAAATAGCGCCGCCGCGAGATTCTCCGCCGCTTGCGATTGATTGGTTGTCCGTAAATTTACCGCCTTGAATTTTAGACGTGTCGGCGGAATCGTAGAACGCTCCGTTATGAGTTAAGGTAATTGCGATAGCGCCGCCGGAAGCACTGACGCCTTTGGCAATGTTATTGATAAAATCGGTTTTTGCAGTTTCGATTCGTTGGGTTGAAAAAATCGCGCCGCCATCGCCGGAAGACGACACGGAAACGGCGTTATTATTTGTGAAAATTGTTTCATTGAATTTAGTAATTTGATTTTTGATATTATTCAAATCGGCGGTAGTAAGCGGGATATTATTTTGGTAGAAACTATGAATTGCGATTGCTCCTCCTCCGGCGTAGCTTGACTTTGCTTGAGCAGAATTATTTTCAAATATTACTTTGTTGAAGACTCCGTCAAGATCGTGGAGTAAAGTTACTGCGCCTCCGAGTGCTTCGCCGACGCCGTTATTTATTGTACGATTATTACTAAAATTCGTTTCGGAGATATTGAGCGTAGTTTTAGGGATGAGCAGATTACCGTTTGTCAATCCTCCGTATTCTTGATTGGCGAACAGAGCACCGGCAAAAGCGATACCTTCGCCTCCGGTTTGTAATTCTGATGAATTATTTGTGAAATTAAATTTTGAAATGGCGCTATTGTTTCCGATTCGAGACAGATATAAACCTCCTCCTGCGACGTAACCTTTAATATTTGCAGAGACGGAATTGCCGACTACATTTCCTTCGGCGAGATTAACGTTGTCGTAATGTAGGATTGCAGCACCGCCTCCGGTTGCGGTTTTATTTTGACGTGTAGAGTAGGGGTAATCAATTAACGTTACGGAATTATTGGTAAAATCGATTTTATTTAACGTAGCGTTTTTTCCGTTATTGTTTAGGTTTGTTGCGGTAGTTTCGAATCCGCCGTACATGTATAATCCGCCGCCGCTTGCGTTGAACGGGCTGTTGTAATTTATTGTTACGTTAATTTTATTGTTGTTGAAAATCATGTTGTTTAGGGTTGCGGATCGTGCGTAGTTGCCGCTGTTGCTGGTAATATTTAACGCGCCGCCGGTACGGGAAACGCCGGATGTAATATTCGGATCGATAAATGTAAAAGATGATAAATTGAGATTGCTGATGTTGACGTTAGCCGGAGAATTAGAGATAGCGAGCAATCGTCCGTTTGTGCCGGATTGTAAAATTTGAGTCAATGTAGATTTGCCGGAGATATTAATACCGGATAGATTTGAACCGACAAAATTCCAAACTGATTCATTGGGAATTGAAGTAACAAGATCGCTATCGAATAAAAGATTTATAACGATATTACCGGAGCCAGACGAATTGATTTGATTTATGTTATCTGTTAGACCTTGAACGTTGTAATAATTTTCTGCCGAGACGGATATTGTTGATATTACAATAATAAACCATCCGGCGACAAACCGTTTTATAGATTCAATAATGTCTTTTGCATTAGTTTTCATCTTTAGTTATTTATTTTGATTATCGGTTTGTTTAGTTGGCGATTCGGAATTTCGGAGTTAAAATACGAAACAGCAACAAAAAATACAAATCATACGAAGGTACAAAATTAAAATGTTAACAATTCAGTTAAAGTATTTATCATTTTATAAGCGATTTAATTTCGTAAAAATTTTCGGTTGATACTATAGCTACAAAAAAGACCATAACACAACGTTAATACATTCTCGACGTTATTAAAAAAGAATAAAAATAAATCTATAGAAAATCGCGATATTACGTCTAGCAAAAGATAGATGAAAGTTTTTAATTATTCAATGATAACGTTGATTCCGATTAAGTAAGATTTAACAATTAAACGACAAAATACGATTTTAAGTTTTTTGTAACCGTTCACGAATTTTAAAAATTCCGTAATATATCAGCGGAATTTTTTAAACGCGGATAATACGGGAAATTTTTAAACGCGGATAATACGGATTTTTTTAGTGAATTTTTTTAGTGAATATGGATATTCGCGGAGAATGGAAATGACGATTTTAATATCAATAAAATTATATTATTTATTTAGGTTTATTTATTATTA
>JAITAZ010000392.1 GCA_031283825.1 Planctomycetaceae bacterium
ATTTGGTTTGAATTTTTGTTACGTTAAATGAATTTATCTAGTGTTTCTTTTATTCGGTTGAAGATTTCGTTTATATTTCCTTGACCGTCGATTGATTTTAGTAGCGATTGTTTTTCGTAATATTGTAGTAGCGGCGCGGTTTGTTCGTTATAAACTTTTAATCTATTTTTAATTACGTCTGGTTTATCGTCTGCTCTTCCGCGTTCTGCTAATCTTCGGAGTAGTTCGTCGTCTGGGACTTTTAGTTCGAGAACGATGTTGAGTGGCGTTTTATTTTTTTGTAGTAATTCGTCTAATGCGGCGGCTTGCGGGAGAGTTCTTGGGAATCCGTCTAGTAGGAATCCTGATTTGCAATCTGATGAATTTAATCTCTCTGAAATAATTCCGATAATCACGTCGTCTGGAACGAACTGACCGTTTAACATAAATTTTTCCGCGAGCAATCCGATTTCGGTTTTTGCCGCCGTTGCCGCCCGCAACATGTCGCCGGTTGAAAGATGAGCCAACTTATAACTGTCAACAATTTTTCCCGCTTGCGTCCCCTTACCAGCACCCGGCGGTCCAATAAATATAATTCGCATCGTTTTAGGTTTGTTCTTTTTATTCTATAAGATACTAACAGTTGTGATTTTTATTTTCCTCGTCGCCTTTACGTACAAAAATTAATTAAAAATAATGGGAATCTCTAATAATTCAAATTTATTAAATTCGCGTCCCTTTAGGGATGCAATGTTGGTAGAAAATGCTTGTAAAAAAATCAGTGTTCCGTAGGAACACAATGTCGCAAATTTATTGAGTCAAATTTTATCTCTGTTTTTTTGATTAAATACAAATATAACTGTCTATTTAAATTTTAAAATTTGATAACCAATCGTTTCGTACAAAAGAAAAAAAACTTACGTCTCGAAGGGCAACGGAAAAAAATTATCACGAATATTCGTTACAAATATTCACTAACTCATGTTACGCACTTGCTACCCCCGATATGGTAGGCTACCGCCGACTCAGGTAGGCGACCTTTCGCCGTAAGTCGCGTCGGCGTTAGCCGACGGTAAATCTGAAATGATTTTAATTATTGTCGAATCCATTTTATCGTTGCCTTCAGCAACGCGACCTTTTGCCGAAAGGTCGCCTATCCTATATCATCTTATCAATCTTGTCTGATTATAAAATAAATTTACTTAGGTCTTCATCTTTGCTTATAGTTTCGATTCGTTTTTTGACGTATTCTGCATTTATTAGAACTTGTCCTGCATTCATATCTGGTGCTTCGAAACTTAATTCTTCTAGGAGGAGTTCCATAATAGTATATAGTCTCCTTGCGCCGATATTTTGCATTTTTTGATTTATTTCATAAGCGTATTTTGCCAGCATCTCGATGCTTTCGGCGTCAAAGACTAATTCGACTTTTTCAGTTGCCATTAGTGCTTGATATTGTCTTGTCAATGCGGAATTCGGCTCGGTTAAGATTCTTACGAAATCTTCTTTCTTTAGATCGTTTAGTTCTACGCGGATTGGAAATCGTCCTTGTAGTTCCGGCATGAGATCGCTAGGATTTGCACGATGAAACGCGCCGGCGGCAATAAAAAGAATGTGATCTGTTTTGACGTAACCGTATTTTGTCTGAATCGTTGTTCCTTCGACAATTGGCAGTAGGTCGCGTTGGACGCCTTGTCTTGAGACATCTGCGCCGTGTTGTTTTTCGCTTGCTACGATTTTGTCGATTTCGTCGATAAAAATTATTCCTAGATTTTCCGCCAACTCGATTGCCGCCGTTTGAACTTTATCTTTATTGATCATTTGATCGCTTTCTTGTTCGATTAAAAATTCGCGTGCGTCTTTAACGGACAATTCGCGTTTTGAGCGGTTTTTTGGGGCGATTTTTTCGAACATTTCTTGAAAATCAATTTCCATCGATTCCATTCCGGGCAGATTACTCATTACCATTGGCACAGCTCTAGTCTCAGAAACGACACTTACCATTCGGTCTTCCATCAATCCGTCTTCTAACATTTTGCGTATTTTTTCACGGTTGCGTTCGTGTCTTACGTTTTTTGCGATATCATCCGGTTTTGAGGTCGAATCGGTATCGTCGTGATCGATATTATTTGACGGCGGCAGCAAAAGATTAACGAGTTGTTCGTTTGCGCGTTTAATTGCTTCTGCTCGAACTTTCTCGCGTTCGGCGGAGCGGATAATTGACAGGGCGTTTTCTACGAGTTCGCGAACCATGCTTTCGACGTCGCGTCCGTAGTAGCCGACTTCCGTATATTTTGTAGCTTCTACTTTGAGAAACGGAGCGCCGGTTAATGTCGCCAGACGACGTGCGATTTCGGTCTTACCTACGCCGGTCGGACCTATCATCATTATATTTTTCGGCGAAATTTCTTTTCGCATTGATTCGTCAACTCGCTGACGACGCCAACGATTACGAATCGCTACGGCTACGGAGCGTTTCGCCTCATTTTGTCCAACAATATATTTATCGAGTTCTATTACTATCTGACGCGGAGTTAAGTCCATTTAATATTATTAAGATTTTTTAGTTTGCTCGCACTTTGATTTTTTTTCATTTAACGACGTCTGATTATTTGTACAAAAATCAGACTTCGACGATTTAGAATCGACGATTTCTCAAAGTGCAATTGGTATAATTTAATTTCTAGTCCATGCCGTTCAACGCTTAAAATTGCAGCGACTCTAGCGAGTAAACACAATCTCAATCGAGTACAGCGTGATCTTTCCAAACAAAGGAGGCGTAATTATCCCTGTTTTACTCATCTTGTCAATTCCACTTTAAATTCGGAATTTCTTTGTAACGTTTATTTTTTT
>JAITAZ010000439.1 GCA_031283825.1 Planctomycetaceae bacterium
GTAACCGTTCACGGAAATTTTTATCGAAAAATTCAAACGTGAATAGTTACAAATTAACAAATGTAGAGACGCAATGCCTTGCGTCTCTATTGTTCGATCAAAAGATCACCGATAGAGACGCAAAGCATTGCGTCTCTACATCGGGTTTAGTAATTCAATTCCGAATTTAAAAAACCGTGAACGGTTACAAAAAATGTAACAATTTAAAAGAACAGTTTAATAGAATGTCAGTAATATTACTTGGCACGAATAATCGTAAAAAGGGCGTAGAGCTTTTGGAATTATTATCTCCATATAAGATAGCAGTGCATACTCTTTCTGATTTTAAGAGCAAGGTTGACGTGATAGAAGACGGCAAATCGTTTATGGAAAATGCACGTAAGAAAGCAATTGAACACGCGAGATTTTTCAAAATGTTAACAATTGGCGAAGACAGCGGACTTTCTGTTGATGCTCTTAATGGCGAACCGGGTATTTATTCGGCAAGGTTCGCAAGTATTTTGTCTAGTAATTCTAATGCGTCTGACGAGTTAAACAACGAGTTATTGTTGACGAAGTTATCAGGCGTAACATTGGAAAGCCGGACAGCATTTTATACGTGCGCGGCAGCAGTTGCAGATGCGGATGGCAAAATTATAGGCGAGGCAGAGGAATATTGTCAAGGCAGAATTTTATTTGAGTTATCTGGCGAAAGCGGATTTGGTTATGATCCGCTATTTGAGATTGTAGAATATCACAAGACTTTTGGAGTTCTTAATGCGTCTATAAAAAAAGCCATAAGCCATCGCGCAAGAGCAATGAGAAAGCTGATACCAATCATAGTAAATGCCGCTTTAGAACAGTAATTCTACAAACTATAAACTCATGTTACGCACTTGTTGCCCAAGATCAGGTAGGCGACCTTTCGCCGAAAGGTCGCGTCGGCGTAGCCGACGGTAAATCTGAAATGATTTTAATTATTGTCGAATCCATTTTATCGTTGCCTTCGGCAACGCGACCTTTCGGCGAAAGGTTGCGAACCTACGGTCGCCTACCAGATCGGTGATCAACCTGATCTGGGGTAGCAAGTCCCTCTTGAGTCATTAACCCCAGATTTCAAACAAGAACGTCCCCAATGTCCCCCAAAAAATTATTTTTGGCTTTTTTAAAACCCAAATTATTTTTTGGGGGACGCTGGGAACACTGGGGACGCACTAACTAAAATCTGGGATTATTGACTCAATAGAAAAAACTCCGTTGTCCTTTCAGGGCAAGCTAAAATACTTTTTTAATGTAAACAATTACAAAAATACTTTAATCCGAATCTTAAAACTGTGAACGGTTACCATTTGTTCCCGTTCAAAGTATAAACAACTAAATTCTATTTTTCTCTTTTGTGTAGTTCAATAGTTTTATTCCATGCGGATTCTACCATTGGCGAGATACGACTCCAATCGTATTTTTCATCTACTAATTTTCTGCCGTTTTCGATTAATTTATTTCTTAGCGATTGGTCTTCTAACAGTTCTATACATTTTGCCGCGAACTCTACAGTTGAATCGGCGATTGCAATATTTTCATTCGGTTTGCATTCTATACCTTCCGCCCCAATCGTAGTCGATAACACTGGCGTTTTTGCCGCAAACGCCTCAAGAATTTTTAATCTTGACCCTCCGGCAATTCGCAACGGCACGACTTCTAACATCGCCTCTTTAAGCGGATGCCTCACATCGGCAATCGACCCCGTAAACGATACCTTGTCCGAACTAAATTTCAAAAGCCAACTCGGAGGATTACGACCAATTACCTGAAACCGAATCGACGGGTTAATCTCGATCACAAGCGGAAAAATCTCTCTCAAGAAATACGCAACCGCATCCTGATTAACATGAGTATCCATCGAACCGCAATAAACAATTTTGCCCTGAATCGGCGTGTTTTCTATTTCGTCGTAGCGGTCAATCGCAACGCCGTTAGGAATCACGCAAACGCGATTCATGCCTAATTTATCCCGCATAAGATTCGCGTCTTCGTTAGATACCGTTGAAATATAGTCGAGCTTTGGATAATAATTTTTCTCAAATTTATACATTTTTATCCACTCATGCAAACCCAATAATTTTTTGAACGGATTTTGAGTTGCGCTAAAAAATCGTTTCCATGAAAGATACTCGACATTGTGAGTACAAGCGAATGTCGGCATGTCTTTGATGTAACTCGAATAAACCGCGTAATGAGACCACTCAATATGAACGATGTCAAATTTAAAACTCGCTAACAATCGTTTGAGAACTTTTGTAAATTCGTCAGACGTATGACGCCGAACAGAAATCGGCAGCGAATCGAAAAACGCCGGAATAACGCCAAAAGCTATTGCAGGAATTGAATCATAAATTAAAGGACGCGGCACGCAAATCACGTCGAATCCGGCGTCCCGCATTTTCTGCAAATGTTCGCGATTGACTTCGCCCAATTGATTGACAAGATACGTTATAGAATGACGCTTAGCAAGCGGAGAAAGCAACTCAAATGTACGTATCGATTTACCCGAATTGCAAATCGATGGAATCCATTCATCAAGCACAAGTATTTTCATTTTTTACTCCTAACTTTAACATTTTCAAATAACGGTCTATTATTCAAATCGATAATCTTATTCGCGAAGCCGGATTTAATTTTTGTAACGTAAATAGTCGGCAATATCTTTTCCAATTATTCTAATATAATTTTTATGATTGATTCTAATTAGTCAATATCCCCGATTAGCCGACAAATACAAATTATCAAGAAAAATCCGCCAATTAAACGAATTATCGCAGATTTATTGTTACAAATAATAATTAAAAATTTCGCGCTATAAACTTGGGAAATGTAAACTGTCTATTGAATTTTCGGTAATACGGCAACGGAATATTTATAACGACTTATTTCTGCGATATTCTGCGTATTTTGCGTTTAAATTTGATAAAAATTTTAACGCAGAAAAATTGCAGAAAATTAGTAAAGCATAATTCGAGGAAATATCGTTACAAAAATTCCGCTAATATATTATTCTATTTCTTTTTTCACGATAGATTTTTTCCGACGATGACGGCGCAATTTGTTCCGACCATTCCGAAAGAATTGTTTAAGATATAATTGACTTCTCCGATTTCTTTAGGTTTATTAATTACTAGATTTTCAATTTCGCATTCGGGATCGAGTTCGTCGCAATTTATAGTTGGGTGAATTATTCTGTCGTCGAAAGACGGTAAATTTCCGGCGAGTTCTAATACTCCAGCCGCTCCCATTGCATGACCGATGAAACTCTTTGTGTTGTTGATGTACGTTTTTTTTGAGTTTTTAAACAGCGTTCTCAATGCGTTGATTTCTTGAATATCTCCTAGCGTTGTTGCGGTTGCGTGGGTGCTTACGACGTCGATTTGTTCGGGTTCGAGTCCGGCTTTGTTGATAGCTTTTTTCATGCACTCAAGTTGACGTTCCGCGTTTGGCAGAACAAAATCGGTTGCGTCGCTATTCATTGCGTAACCTACGATTTCGGCGTAAATTTTAGCGTTACGTTTTTTTGCGTCCGACAATCTTTCTAGCGTGTAGATACATCCGCCTTCGGAGACAACTATTCCGTTGCGTTTTTTATCGAAGGGTCGGGACGCTTTAGTTGGATCGTTATGAGACGCCAAAGCGTTTTCTGCCGCAAAAGCCGCGAAGATTCCAAATGTATGAATGCTTTCGGAGACTCCTCCAGCAAGAGCAAAATCGACTTCTCCGAGTCGTAACATTTGGACGCCTTGAATTATTCCGGCGTTTCCTGCAGCGCAAGCCGCGCCGATACAATAATGAGCGCCGGTTATTCCCAAGTTTAGCGTAACTTCTCCGGCGGGATTGTTTGCAACAGTTCGAGGATTATGAAAGTGAGACCACATTTTGCAATCGTAATCGAACTGCTTGATGTTGTAAATTTCGTTTTCGGTTTCGACGTTGCCGTGTTCTGTTATCCCGATAAAGACGCCGACTTGCGATTTATCTGTTTGTTCCCAATCTATCCCGCTATCGGATATTGCTTCGTTAGCGCAATAAATCGCGATACTTCCCGCGCGGGTGCCGCGCCGTATATCTTTTCGATTCTGATATTTAGTTGCAGGAAAGTTGCAGATTCCAGCGATTGTCTTGCCGAAATACCTTATTTCATAAGGCGATATGCCGCTGCTGCCATTCAGAAGCGCATGACGATATTCTGTCAAGTTATTACCATTGGGCGAAACGAGTCCAACGCCGGTAATGACGATTCGTTCAGATGTGTACACCGGTAATTTGTTGTTATACAACTCGTACTATGATTTTCGGCTAATTTGAAAGCGTAAAAGCCTGTTTTCCGAAAGTAATCAGGCGGCTCTTACCGAAAATTCAAACGCGAGCAGTTTAATATTTATTACAAAAAAATTTCACAATGAGTAGTTTAAAAAGCAACAATTGTCAATCGAAAATTCAAACGTAAACAGTTTAAAAAATACTCGCAAAAAAACAATAGACCAGACAACGCCAAAAAAATAGGACTTGATTTTTGAATCCATTCAGAGATAATTTCGCAACTTTAAAAATTTTGTAATATATCAGTGGAATATTTTTAACACGTATGAATATTGTACAACCAACCTCATTTTCAACCTAATTTTTCCGAACAAAACAACCTCAGTAGCCAAAGACGCTCCCCAC
>JAITAZ010000447.1 GCA_031283825.1 Planctomycetaceae bacterium
CTGACACGCGTAGAAATACTTCTTTCAAAACGCATAGTCAATTTTTACAGATTACGAAGACGCGACCCGTCAGATCAATTATTACTTAGAACAAAAAAATATTCGTTACAATAAATAGAGTAGAAAAAAATATACTATAAAAAAACATATTTATTGTAACGATAAATGCAAGCCATTTTGTCAGCGCCCAATGACAAAAAAAACTCACTTGGGTGCGACAATTTCGCTTGCACTCAACCCTTTATAACTAAATCTTTGTATTATTGTCGGCGGAGTTGGTAGAGTTTTTATGTTTTCTTTTAACTCGCGCATCGACTTAAACGAAAACGAAAATGAATACATAATTATCATGTTTACCACTAACTCGTTTTTGTAAATTTTATCAATCAACGCCTCCAACGAATTCATATCCCAATTACGATCAATTAAATATAACGTTGCAGATTCGCGAATATAATAAGCTCGATAACTCGCAAAATATATCGTTTCTACTTTCACGTCAAACGTAAATCCATCGGAAAGTAACCACGTCGAAAATAACGCCTCAACTCCATCCGTGTCTGTCAATTCATCGCCAAACGACTCTAACATGTTAGACTCAAATAAATCTTCAGACTGATCAAACGCCGAAATTTTATCAATCGTTTTGACCTCCGGTACAACTAAACGATAATGCTTAAAACCAATGTCCCCCGCCCACGATCTTAAATCATTAACGTCGTCTGACGGAATCTCTTCATTATTTTTTAATTGTCCCGATTCATAATCATCAAGAATTTTTTTGCCCGCAAGCATAATCCGCCTACGCGCGATTTCATCGATAGTTTTATAACCGGATTTATACGCATCGCTCGCTTCGTTAGTCGGCTCTTCCGCTTGAATAAGTATGAATTTTCGATTGCCGCCGTCCTCCAAATTAAGCTGCATAACCGCTTGAGCCGTCGTGCCGCTGCCGGCAAAAAAATCAAGAATAATACACTCGTCCTTGCTCGAAATCGTCGCGCCGGAAATTAACTCCTTACATAACGAAACCGGCTTCGGATAATCAAAAATTTCATCCAGCCCCAACTCCCTCAAATCGGTTTTGCCGTTTTTGTTCAAATGTTTAATCACAGTGTAAAATTTTGAATTGTCCTCGCTCGTCTTTCTATAACGTCCGACAATATGCTTGCCGTTTTTCGCAATCAAAATATACAAGCCGTCTTTTATTCCTTTATCGATTTCGTCTTTCTTTTTTTGTCCGTGAAATTCTACAATTTCTTCGTAATAACAATTCCCGTATTTTCCGAATTCTTTTCTCAACCAATCCGTTTCAATCCAATATAGGTCGTTATTTTTTTTGACAATTTTACCTCTTACTTTTTTAATTTTTGCTAACGGCGTAAAAGTTGAAATATTTTTTGCGAAAACTATTGCGTAATCGTGTCCTACAACCGCATGTTTTGCTAGACCGCCGCCCTCTGAACGAATAATCACAAAACACGCTACAAAATTTCCTTCGCCGAAAATATCGTCCATCAGCAATTTCAAATTTGCATGTTCGTTGTCGTCAATAGAAACAAAAATAACGCCGTCGTCGGTAAGCAACTTTTGCGCGATTTTTAATCTCGGATACATAAAAGTCAACCAAGCGCTATGAGAACTCTTGCCTTGAATAGATTTTAATCTAGCGATTTCATCCGCGTTATAACCAAGCGAGTTTTGTAATTTTTCATCGTCGAATTCAAACAAATCGTTATAGACAAATTCCTGACCCGTGTTATACGGCGGATCAATATAAATCATCTTGACCTTGTTTTTATAGGCGTTTTGAAGATGCCGAAGAGCCTCAAGATTGTCGCCGGTGATAAAAATATTGCCGCTGTTTTTATTTTCGGGCTTGTTGTTGTGTCGGCAATCAGGAACAATCGTAGTTTCAGCAGCACGTCCAGTTTGCAAGCGAGCATAATCCCTGCCGACAAAATTAAGCTTATAACCATCGCGAGATTCAGAAATATTCGCGCTTTGCAATTCTTGCTCAAATTTATCGATCCGAAAATTATCCTCCGCGTCAAAGAATTGAGGAATAGATACCTTCAACGTCTTAAATAAATCCGAATTAGATTTTAGATTCTTATCGTCTGAGCTCATTGGATTTTTAGTTGTAGTAGAGAAGAGAATTTTAGGAATTATTTTTTAAACACAGATAATCGCCAAATAAGCAAATGAAACATTAAAAATAAATACAATTATCGGGAATCTCTAAAAATTCAATTTTTATTAAAACCGCGTAGCGGTTTCCCAAAATAGCGACGGGTAAAAATTCGCTAGAATTTTCACCCATCGAAAAAAATCGCGTTACGAATTTATTTGCGACGGGCGAAATCGCATTGCGATTTCACCCATCGCTATTTTAGAGTTGTCCCTACGGGACAAGGTTGATGTTTTGATTCAAATTAAAGAAAAATGAATATAATCGATCAATTACGAATAGGTATTGGGCATGACACGCATTGTTTTGGACTCGGGTCGTTTCTTATGATTGGCGGAGTTCGGATTGAATATTCGCGTTGTCTTTTGGGTCATAGCGACGCGGATGTTTTATTACACGCGATATCAGACGCATTACTTGGCGCAGCCGGACTCGGCGATATCGGCGAAATGTTTGCAGACACTGATCCGGCAAATCGAAATATCGATTCCGCAAAAATACTCAAATCAATCTGCGAAAAAATTTATGCAGAAAATTGGATGATCGTTAATCTCGATACAATAATTTTTGCAGAAAAACCCAAAATATCCCCTTACAAAGAACAAATCAAAAATCGAATTGCAGAAATTACGGGAATAGACTCGTTCAGAGTAAACGTAAAAGCAAAAACCGGCGAAAAAGTCGGAATAATCGGTCGAGAAGAAGCAATCTCCGCAGAATGTGCAGCGTTAATTTGTAAAAAAAAGTTGTTATATATTAGTGGAATATTTGTAACAGCATTGTATTTTCGTTGAATCGTAGATTCTTCAGTCCCGCTAGGGACGACATTTTATTAACCGTATGCTTTAGCATACGGTAAAGTC
>JAITAZ010000467.1 GCA_031283825.1 Planctomycetaceae bacterium
TAATTCTATAACGCTTACCCAATGTAAAGCCTCCTTGCCACAATTTTTTAGAAAAGTCTAAAAATCACACTCGAAACTACATTGTACAAAATAATTTATGGCTAGTCAATACAGTAGAACTATGTAAAAAAATGCACGTATCAGCAAATAAAAATTTTTATGAAAAACACATCGGTGAAAGACCAATGATGACTTTGTATGTCCATTTACTTGAAATTTTATCAAAATTATATGAATCTAAAAAGTGTTTAGTTTTATTATGCGATTAAAATATGCAGGGCGATTAAAATATGCAGGTTGGAATTTTTAGACAATATTCCGCTGATATATTATACGAATTTAATTTTCGTACAAAAAGTAATTCTAAAAAATCGACATTATATTACATAATTGATCATCCGACGGGCGGTATTGCTACGCGCTATGCAGATGATGAAAAAAGAGAAAGAGGCATAACAGTTTCTCTTTTTGTTTTTTTATATTTTGGCGAAAAACGTTTAATCGGCGAGAATCTTGATGTAACGCAAAGCCATGATTACATCGTTTTTGAATATATAATCGAACAGGAAAATTGCTACTGGAAAAACTGGGGATGGGATCAAGGATTTGACAGCGAATGGGACGGATTAAAATATCCGTAATACACACTTTAAAATTTGGTTTTTTGAAATTTAGTGAGGCAAGTTTGAATTTAAAAAATCTCCTAATAAAATTTCTAAAAATTAAAAAATATACCTTATTGATACGCCCATGATTCCCAGTCCACCTATGAGAACCCGAAATAAGCAGATGTGGCGGTATCCTCGAAATGTATCTTGCATTACTCGGAATCATTCAATTTTGCGAAACATAGGGTAATTTCAAAAAACGTAATTTATTGTAATATTTGTAGGCAATCATTGATCTTGGTCAATTATTATTACGAATTACTGATTACGAATTTTAAAAACGAGGTTTAACATGACTCAAACAACTCAAAATAAAATTGACGACGAGTTGAAATTGAAAAAACGTCAAACGTTTATTTTTTGGCTAGTGATAATTTTGTTATTGTTATTTTTTTTAACGTCGATTTATTTTATTTGTTTTTATTCGCCGCCGTTAATTATTTCTCCGCAGACGACTCGTATTACAGGTCCGTTGACTTCAGACGGACAAATTGATTTCTTTCGTTATGTCGAAGAGACATATTTCAGTAATCCGCAAATCGCAACGGACGACAACGGATTCCGAATTTTTACCCGCATGTTTGGCAATGTCGGCGAGTGTGCGAGTATGTCGCAATATTTCAAGGAACAGAAATATAAAAAACTCGGATTAGACATTAATATTCCTCCGACAATGACGATGCCTGAATCTCCAATAAAAATTATTTCTGATTATTACGCCGGTCTTGGCAAGGCTATTCCGAATGATTTTGGTATCAAAATGATTTCAAAACTTTGGACGCTTGAGGAAGCTCCAATGCTCGCCGAATGGATCGAAACTATCGACGAACCGCTAGACGCAATTGCGGAAATGATTCGTAAACCAATTTTCGTTTGTCCGATTGTTCAAGAAGAATCGCCGTCAAATGAATACCAACCGTTAATCGCATTGTTACTTCCAGATGGACAGAATTTTCGCGGCATTACTTTTTCATTTTGGGCGCGTGCAAATTATCGGATCGCAAAAGGCGATATTGACGGCGCGATCAACGACACAATAACAATTTATCAACTTGGACGTCAACTAGGAAAAGACGCTAATTTTTTTATTTCTTTGCTTATCGCTATTTCTATTGAAGACATTGCAAATAAAATTCCGTTAGACGCCAATCCGAATCACCCGTTGACAAAAGAACAGTTACAACGACTTCTGGACGCAATTGATCAATTACCTCCGCGAGTAGATTTTTTGACGGCTTGCGAATTTGAACGAATTTCTCTTTTAGACACGACGCAAATGTTTGTTAGCGGCGGACGAGTTTTTCTTTCGAGGTGCGGGTTAAGCGGCATTCAATATCACACTTTTGATTATTTAATTTTATTTCGGTATTTCAATCAAAATGTTGCTTTTAGGCGAGTGAACGAGGCGTATGACATACAAATTGGTAAAAAAACCGGCAATATTAGCGATTATTATATGCCGAGTTCTACGTCGGCGTTGTTTAAAAATTTATTTACTAGCGGCGGTCGCGGAATAATTGCGGCGAATGTATCTGTTTCTTTTTATATGACGGATACAGATATTATCGACGTCGCTTTCAAACGTATAGATTGTTCGTTCAACATGAAACGTTTAACGTTGGCGTTGATGATGTACAAAAGCGAGCATGGAGATTATCCAAAATCTGATTGGATTGAAAAGATCAAGCCGTATTTGGGCGATAATTTTGAGAAGAGTTTACATTGTCCTGCTTGTCCGAATCAGGAAAAAGGCAAGACGAATTACGCATTAATTCTGTACGATAAATTACCGGAAAACAAAAACGCGTTATTATTGGTAGAGTTGCGTGATCCGGTTCCGTTTGATCAAGCGGTAATCGCGATAGACAAAGAGATGAGCGAATCAGAACTTTCAGAATTTATCAGCAAGATAGGTAGTTTTCATAATAGAGGAATAACTACCGCCAGACAAAGCGGAGCAATCCGTTTCATTTTCGATTCGGATTATAAAGATTCATCAAAAATGCAAAAACTAATCGACCAAAATCCAGATGATAATGCAGAAGAATCAAAAAATAATTTCGATTATTAAAACCGCAAAAAAATTCCCGCAGAAACATCTGTTGTAATTATTATTGGAAATTTCTAAAAACCAAATTTTAGTAATATATCAGTGTGAAATTTGTTTTATTTCTTGAGTCTTTAGTGCTAGATTTCAAGCCGGTTTGTCCTATTTATCCCTTAAGTCCTCTTAAAAAATGGGTAACCGTTCATGCACAAGAGAAAAATTTTCTAAGCCCAGAAAGGACGTAGGATTTTTTCTTTTGAACGTGAACGGTTACAAAAATGGTAATGATTCAGTTGAGATAGCAATCGTCGATCAATGGTTGTCTATAGAATAGTTAT
>JAITAZ010000483.1 GCA_031283825.1 Planctomycetaceae bacterium
AATTGATTTTAATTATTGTCGTATCCATTTTATCGTTGCCTTCGGCAACGCGACCTTTCAGCTAAAGGTCGCCTACCTGATCGGTGATCAACCGGATCGGTGATCAACGTGATCGATGATCAACCTGATCGATGATCAACCTAATCTGGGGTTACTTTACATCTACTGGACAGCTTAAAAAGCCGAATGATGCGAACTAAAAAAATAAAACTCACAGCAAGCACGTAACATGAGTTATGAATTTAAAAAACGTGACCAGTTACAAAATATATTTGTTATTCAATCGCCCTTTATTTCACTTCACACAACCAATCCAATCAAACCGAAATTGCAAACGCTAAAACCAGATTAAAACTCGGTAATTGACAATTAATAATACAACCGGATAATACACAACCTCCAAACGTAAATTTATCGTAAATATTCAGTAACTAAATTATTTTAAACAATTAAAGCTTTAACTTTTTGGTAATATCAGCGGAATATTTGTTTGCCCATCAAGACGCTCAATCGTTGACCCGAAACTCATAGATAAAACAAATTTTCTCCTAATATATTACAAATCAAAACAAATTCAATTCAAATCAATAAAAAATCAATAAAAAATTCTTTATGGAATCATTACAAGAATCAATTAATCGTTACAATATTTCATTGCCCAAAGGACAAATCGAACAACTCGACTCATATTGCCGACTCCTTTGGGATTGGAATACTCGACTCAACCTTACACGTCATACTAACTACGACCGCTTCGTCTCTCGCGATTTAATCGACGCACTCGCACTCGCAGAATTTTTACGCGATAAAGAACGAATCCTCGACGTCGGCTCCGGCGGAGGTATGCCCGGTATCATCCTGAAAATCATACGACCAGATCTACACGTCGAACTCTGCGACTCTACAGGAAAAAAAACTTTGGCTCTAAGCGAAATCATAAACGACTTAAATCTCAATATCCCCGTCCATCACGCTAAAGCCGAATCCATTCTCGCCGCTTGCATCGCCCCCAAAAATAAAAAATTCACAAAACAAACTAAATCACAAAATCAACTCGATCAACGTAATCAACATAACCAACTCAACCAAATCCAAGAACCAAAACCCGAAATCGCCCGATTCACCACCCTAACAATCAGAGCCGTTGCAAAATTAGTACAACTACTGCGAATGTTCAACCCATATTGGACGCTGTTCGATAGATTACTACTAATTAAAGGTCCAAAATGGATAAACGAAAGAGGCGAAGCTCGACACTACAACTTGATGAATAAACTAGCTCTCCGAGTTCTCAAAACTTATCAAACCGAAACTGAATCAAAACAAGACGAATCAACTCAAAACGAATCAACTCAAGACAACTCCAAAAACGAAACCAAACAAGACATAACCCAAACCACAACAGTCAATAGCGTCGTCCTGCAAATCTGCCGCAAAGACGACTTTGAACAACTCGATAATATCATCGATAACCATAAAATAATCTCAACACACATTGAAAAATCCGAAAATTTCAAAAATAAAAATAAAGAATACCGTAATCGTCAACCCTTCCACAATAAAAATAAATCAAAAAAAATAACCCGAAAAAAACAAATTCGTAAACCGCTATAATTATCGTTACAAATATTAAATAATATTCGTTACAATAATTATTCGGCTTGTCAACTCAAACCAAAATATACAAAATTTCAATCGCAAAAAAAATTAAAATTATGACAAATAAAAAAACCAAACAAGAAATTACAAGTCCTCAACCAGCTTTCCCAGACAACGTAAACGGCGTGCGAATAACTCGCGAATATATTGAGTCGCTTGTTGTTGCGTTGGTATTGGCGTTCTTTTTCAAGGCATTCGCAGCGGAAGCATACTTGATCCCAACCGGCTCGATGGCGTCAACCTTAATGGGTCGGCACAAAGACGTGCGCTGCGAAATGTGCGGATACCAATATCAAATCAACGCAAGCGAAGAATCCGACGACCAAAACCCCACGCGATTCGTTGACTACGACGGCTCCCCAATTCCGCCTCCTCAAGTCGTCGGCGGCGCTTGTCCTCATTGCCGCTACACAATGTATCTCGGCACCGATAACATCCACAATAAAAATTATAACTCATACAACGGAGACCGAATTTTCGTAAATAAAAGTCAATTCGATTTTAATATACCAAGACGATGGCGAGTTACCGTGTTTCGCTATCCGGGAAAACCGCAAATTAACTACATCAAAAGATTGATCGGATTAGAAAACGAAACCATAAGAATCGAACACGGAGATATATTCGTTAAACACAACGACGAAAATAATTTTGAAATTCAACGAAAACCACTGCCGCAACTTCTCGCAATGCTACGAATCGTTGACGATAACGATTACGTAATACCAGAATTACACGACATAGGTTGGTTTGATAAATGGAATAATAAATCGTCTTCAGGAAAATGGAAAAGGTCGGATGATTTTAAGTCGTTCTCAATTGACACGACGGACGAAATCAATTCAAATTCAAGTAATTCAACTCAATCAAATCCGCTCGATAATACCAACGCCGATAATAACAATAACACTGCTGAACATTGGCTCGAATTTTCTAATATCGTTCCGACGTCCGACGATTGGTTCGCCTTGAAACAACAACGCTTGCCGCAAATTTCTCGCATGGATACAAATCCTCAACTCGTTACAGATTTTATCGGTTACAACAGCGGAATCGTTAAACAACCCGATAAATACGGCGTCATTCGTTTGGAACCAGAAATAACACTGTCCACAATAACACGAAACGGCGAATCACACAAAGAACATTTTTGCCGCCAAAACACAAACGGAATGGGATTAAATTGGGTTGGCGACCTCGCAACGTCGGTTAATTTAAATGTACAAAAACCACAAGGCGTTTTTATGTTGTCTCTGATCAAGGGCGGCGTAACGTTTCGATGCGATATCGATCTGTCAACAGGAGACGCAACAATTTCAATCGTAGGTCATGCGGATTTGTTTGAACCGGTAACGGCTAAAACTTCAATCAAGTCAAAAGGCAACTACAAAATTATGTTCTGCAATATCGACGAAGAATTACGATTGATCGTCAATAATAAAGAAATCGATTTCAAAATGAATAATCGTTACGATAAACTCTGCGACCAAAATACTCCACTAAACCGAAACAGACAACCAACAAAAAATGACCTAAAACCCGTAAGTATCGGCGCGAAAAATGCGTCGGTTAAAGTTGAACATATCAGCGTTTGGCGCGATATGTATTATATCGCTTGCAACGAAAAAAATAGATCACATTGCGATTTGTTAGATTCGCCACTAAATTTTGTACGCAACGCTTACACAATAGAAGAAATTGAACGCTCATTAAACCGATTTTTTTCAGACCCGCAATACTGGGAATCACTCGGTCAAACGCGAATGGTCGAGTTTAAATTAGAACAAGATCAATTTCTAATGCTAGGAGATAATAGCGCAAAAAGTAAAGATAGCCGACTCTGGACTGAAGACTTAATTCCACATTACGTCGATAGAAAAATGTTGATCGGAGAAGCTATGTTCGTCTATTGGCCTCACGGATTACGCATATTCGGAACAAGATTCGCAATCATCCCAAATTTCAAAAAAATCCGAAGAATATATTAAACTGTTATCAATTGAATTTTCAGTTAGAGCCGCCCAATTACCCGTCGAAAAGTCGGCTCGCAATATTCAACCGTAATCCCAATATTGACTGGGACGAAAAAATCTACATGAAAAAGAAATCGTAAACGGAAAAACTATTACTATCGTCGGACTATAAAACGAAAATTATAAAATCGTAAAAGGATAAAAAATATTATGAAATATTTTAATGTAGCTGGACCATGTATTAGTCAAGATCATTACATGATAGACTCATCAACTCGTCTTGTTGGCGTAGAACAATTGATAGATACGAAACAATACTTTGTAATTCATGCCGCTCGCCAAAGTGGGAAAACAACATACATGCAAGACTTGACCGATAAACTTAATTCGGAAGGAAAATATTACGCTTTGTATTGTTCTCTTGAGCGAGTTCAAAATGTTATTGAGCCGGAACGCGGTATTCCGACTATTTTAGATTGCGTTGTATTATCGTTAAAAAATTCATCAACAATACCTTTTAAATTCGATACGAGTTACGATATAGAAAAATACAACAAACCGCTAATAATTTTGACAATGTTTTTAACGGAAGTGGTAAAAAGTTTAGACAAACCTTTAGTAATTTTATTTGACGAGGTTGATTGTCTTAGCGAAGGAACATTGATTTCTTTTTTACGTCAATTGCGAAACGGTTACAATGAGCGCCGTAATATTCCATTTATTCATTCAGTTGCGTTGGTTGGAATGCGTAACATTCGCGATTTCAAGGCAAGAGTTCGTCCTGACAGCGAAACGCTTGGCAGTGCGAGTCCGTTTAATATTGTTACGGAATCTTTAACTTTGCAAAATTTTACCGAAAAAGAAATCTTTCAACTTTATCAACAACATACCGACTCAACCGGACAAATCGTTAACGACGACGCGATTAAATTAGTTTGGGAACAAACTCAAGGTCAGCCTTGGCTAGTCAATGCTATCGCGTGCGAGGCGATTATGGAAATATTGCAGTCGGATTATTCACAACCGATTACATCCAAACTTGTCAACAATGCGATTCAAAATATTATTCTCAATCGTCCGACGCATATTGACAGTTTACTTGAACGATTAAAAGAGCAAAGAGTACAAAATATAAT
>JAITAZ010000534.1 GCA_031283825.1 Planctomycetaceae bacterium
AAAATGATAGCTTCTGAAAGTTACGCTTCTTTTAGCGTGTTGGAGGCTTGCGGCTCTATGCT
Source organism: Planctomycetaceae bacterium (assembly GCA_031283825.1). Classification (GTDB taxonomy): domain Bacteria; phylum Planctomycetota; class Planctomycetia; order Pirellulales; family Thermoguttaceae; genus WRKP01. Next base: position 63 of record JAITAZ010000534.1, read on the forward strand.
GACAGATAAATACGCCGAAGGTTATCCGGGCGCGAGATATTATGAAGGTAACGAGTTCGTTGATCGTATTGAAAATCTTGCGATTGAACGTGCGAAATTATTATTCAGAGCCGAGCATGTCAATGTTCAACCTTACAGCGGTTCTCCTGCGAATCATGCGGTTTATCGTGCGTTGCTCAAAACCGGCGATAAAATAATGGGAATGCCAGTTCCAAGCGGAGGACATCTAACGCACGGTTGGAGAGTCAATTTTTCGGGAATAGATTACGTTCAAATTCCGTACAGTCCTAATCCCGATTCGGGACGTTTCGACATGGACGAAATCCGAAAAATCGCAAAACAAGAACGTCCAAAAATGATTTGGGTCGGCGCGACTGCTTATCCGCATAAAATCGAATACAAAGATTTCGCCGAAATTGCTAACGAAGTTGAAGCATATCTGGTTGCAGACATTGCTCACATAAACGCTTTAATTATTGCCGGAGCACATCCCGATCCGATTCCGTTTTGCGATGTCGTAACGAGTACAAGTCATAAAATGTTACGCGGACCGAGAGCCGGTTTTATTCTGTCGAAAATCGAAGATCGATTTCAAACGAAATATCATTCTGACAGTAAATTGAATCTTGCTAAACGAATTGACCGTGCGGTTTTTCCGGGTTTACAGGGCGGACCTCATTTGCATATAATTGCGGGAATGGCGGTCGCGTTTAAGGAGGCGTTGACGGACGAATTCAAAAATTACGGATTGCAAATTGCCAAAAATGCGAAAGCGTTGGCGAATGCGTTGTTGGGCAAAGGTTGGTGTCTTGCCGGCGGCGGAACAGACACGCATCTGCTGATTTTGGATTTTCGCGCCGAAGAATTTACCGGCAAAGACGCCGCAATTGCGTTATCGAAATCCGGCATAATTGCGAATTTCAACATGGTGCCGGGAGACCATCGTAGTCCTTTTGTAACGAGCGGCGTGAGACTCGGAACGCCGTCGTTGACTGCAATGGGAATGAAAGAAAATGACATGGAACAGGTCGCGAATTGGATTGATCGAGTTTGTCGTAATATAAATAATATTGATAAACACGCGCAGAATATTCGTAACGAAATTGAAAAATTCTGTTTGCAATTTAAGGTTCCGGGAATAAGGGAATAAAATTTTATGAAAGCTGCAATATCGGTTTTGGATTTCATCTGGAATTCGAAAAAGTATCCGGCGTGTAATGCGTGCGTGGTTTTCGGCGATGATTCGTTTTTTAAGTCTCATGCAGAGCGGATATTACGCGAGCAAGTTTTAAACGGAGAAGACGCGGAATTTTCGTTGAGACGATTTGACGGCAATGATATAACTTTTTCTGATCTTATTAAAGAGGTATCAACTCGCGCGATGTTTGGCGGAGACAGACGTTTTGTTTTGCTTGAAGAGGCGGATTCGTTTGTTTCGCGATTTAGGGGAGAGCTTGAAAATTATTTTGTCAAACCGTCTGATTCGGCGGTGTTGGTTTTAGATTTGAAGACTTTTCCGTCGAATACTAATCTTTATAAAAAGGCGATAGAAAGTGGTCTTGTGATTGAGGCGAAAGCGTTGACAGACAAGGAGGCGTCGGCGTGGATTGTGAAGTGGTCGAAACATTGTCATCGGGTTACGTGTGATTCGGCGGCGGCGGATGCCTTGTTGGAGAGAGTTGGTTCGGAGGCGGGGTTGTTGGATCAGGAGCTTGCGAAACTCGCGCTTATGATTCCGTCGAAAGATGGAACGATCACGGTTGATTTAGTTGAGAAGGCGACGGGTTCGTGGAGAACTCAATCGACTTTTGACATGATTGACATGGCGTTAGCCGGACGCACGGCGGCGGCGATAAAGCATCTTAATAGTTTATTGGCGGCGGGTGAAAATGAGATAGGGATTCTTGCACAAATCGCATATTCGTTACGAAAATTCGCGGCGGCAACAAGAATTATTCTCGACGCCGAAAAATCAGGACGTCCTATTTCTGTTCAAACTGCGTTAGACAAAGTAGGAATAAAAAGATTTTTCATAGAAAAGTCGGAGAAACAAATGAAAATGTTAGGACGAAACCGAGGCGCAAAATTGATTGATTGGCTATTGCAAACGGACATAAATCTTAAAGGCGGCAGCCGAAGTATTGCAAGATTATCGCTAGAAACGTTAATAATAAAAATCGCAGACCCAAGATTGAGGTAAATAAATTGTTACCGTTCACGGTTTAAAAATTCAGAATTAGAGTATATTTGTAATTGTTTACGTGAAAAAAGTATCTTCCTTCGCCCTGAAAGGGCAACGGAGTTTTAACCCACCGCAACGCGGTGGGTTCGAATGTCCCAAAATGGATCGCCCTGAAGGGGCAGCGGAAAAAATTATTATGAATATTCGTTACAAATATTAACAAACAATATTAACCTTGACTCCAAAATTCCGTTGCCCTTACAGGGCGACGTTGTTGGAACAATGCTAACCCACAGCGTTGCAGTGGGTTAGCATACGTTGCCCTTTCAGGGCGTAGGAATTTTTTTCTAGCAAGTGAACAGTTGCTCGCTTGAATATTACCCAAAAACTCAATTCCGAAATTAAACTCGTGAACGGTTACAAAAAATCTTCAATAACAATAACTATTTAAATTAAATATGATTTATTTAGACAATAACGCAACAACGTCGGTATCTTCTGAGGTATTGGAATCGATGTTGCCTTTTTTTGGCGACAAGT
>JAITAZ010000541.1 GCA_031283825.1 Planctomycetaceae bacterium
GTTGAGTTTTCGCCGTAGTCTCCTCGCGGCGTCGATGTTATTGAATCTTTGCCCGATTGAATAATCGATAACGCCTCTTTATACTCCGCCGAATCTTTGTCTTTATTCAACTTCAATAAACACGGACTCAACTCCGGTCTCGTAAACGAAATCGCCCAATCAAACGTAACTGCTGGTCTGTCCGCATTACGACTCCGAAAAACATTACCGTCGCCGCAAAGTTTCGATAATCGAGTCAATTGCTCGTCCGTCAATGGAGATCGTCCAAATCGATTGTTCGGGAAAGAAGTCAAATAAGTCGGATAATACGGCGCGTTTAAATCTATCCACGTTAAAACCCGCTCAACCGCTTCCGCGTTGGTTTGATAATCTATGAAAATACCAAGCTCTTTACGTTTGACATCAATCGACGAATCCGAATGTCCGTTGAGCAAAACGTCGGTAATTTTGCTTTGAGTCGAACCCCACGTATAAGGTCGCAACTTAACATGAGGTCCCGCGCCAATCGGCTTGATTAAATTCTTACTGTACAACTCGACATAAGACGTATTAAAAATCGTGTTCAAATCGCCCGCAAGATTCGGCTTTTTCACGTTTGATTCAACCTTGCCATAATCATGACATTGAACGCAATACTTATCAAACACCGGCAATTGAACCTCTTTCGCATAACTAAACAAACGAGACGAGCCATACCAACCATTCATCGTTTGCGGCGGCTTTGTCAACGCTTTGGGAGTATTCGGAAGAGACGGAAATGTCGCAAGTCGATCCTCATGACATCCAACGCATCCGTTTGTTTCTCCGGGTCGAATAATAACGCCGCTACGCATCGATTGTATCATTCGTTTTTGTCCGTCGAGCAATTGAAAATACAAAAACGTGTCGGCAGGAACCGTAAAATGAACGCTGCCATCGTCCTCAACCGGAACCGTTCCAAGAACTCGCTTGTTGATAAATTCGTACCAATTCATGCCCGGCGCTTGTTCTCCGTGTCCATTTGCCCAACCTTTCGGCGACCACGTTTTTTTCTCCGGCGACTCGATAACTCGCAAAAATTTCACGCTTCCTTTTTTCACGTCTTTCATCCCAAGACCTTCATAGACATTCGTTACGTAGAAAATTCCAGTTGACTTTGAATAGTCGGCTTCTTGAATATTAACCGGCGGCGGAGTTGTTGACGCGAGCGGAGTCGGGTCGAAACTACCTTGCGAGCCGGAGACGTTTTTGTCCTCAAAAACAAGCTGCATCGTGCCGTCGCGACCTAGCAGATAAATTCCCGTTTTCTCGCCTTTTCCTGTCATTCCCGACGCAAGAAACCAATCGGCGGAAAGCGGAAACGGGTCTTCAAATTTCGGATTAACTCTCGTGAATGTATCGTAGCGGGAGACTTCTTTAAACGTTTCTTCGTTGCCTTCATCGACCAGATTTATCGCCGACGCTGGCCACGTTTGGAGTACGGCTTGTTTACCGTCGATTCCTTTTTGTCGATCAACCAGAGCGATTGCGCCCCAAGGTCTATCGTGAGTCGAGGTGAAAGTTGCAATGAAAACGGACGAACTATCCGGTAAGATTTTCGCGTCGATTACGCCACCCGGAGATGCCGTATTATTGCCCCAAAAAATCGCGTGATTGAATCCATCGCCGGTCGTTATCCAGACCCCTTGAGCGTCGCCGAAGTTTCGATCAACGTATTCCCATCGGTCGTAAATAATGCGTCCGTCGGGCATTAAAGACGGATGACCTTCAAACAACGTGCTTTTGCCGATTTGACGAATATTCGATCCGTCGTGATTCATCTTGTACAAATTCGCCATGATATGCCGGTTGCACATGCAATATTTGGGTTCGCGAGTTGCGGCAAAAACGATTTCGCCGGTCGGCATGTAGAGCGGATCAATATCGCTGACGCCGGAGAGAAAAGTCAATTGACGGAGCGGCGAGTTTGTCAGGTCGGTATTTTTTGTAACGATAAATGTTTTTTGAGTTCCGTTGAGAAATGGTTTGAGTTGTAATTCGTAGATGTGGTAATCGTCTTGTTTATTTCGCCGGATTGAGACGAGTAATTTTGTCGCGTCGAAAGACAGGCAAATGTCTCGTGCGATTCCTTCGGGAACTTCGAGTAGTACGGCGACTGAATCGTCTTTGGGATTCCAAATTCTCAATGAGCTTCCGCCGCGAAAACTTCCTTCGTTGATTTCGTCTTTTTGAAATATCGTTGCCGTGTTGTGGTGGTCGGGTCGATATTGTTCGCGGACAACATAAAGAATCGGTTGAGCGTTAAGCAACGGATTTTGACGCGCGATTATGGGTTTATTTTTTTCGCGTTCAATTAAGTCGGTTAAATATTTTGTTCGCAAAGAATTTTTTTCTGAATTGAGTTGACCGCTTGTTTGGAAGTAATCCATTCTGATATGCGCCCATCCGCCGGTTTCTTTATCGACAACTTGCAGGACAAAAGGTTGATTTTTTAAGTCGGCGACGTCCCAAGTTATTTCGTTGAGTTGTTCGTTATTTTTTCCTTGTGCTTTTCTGACTGGCGCGCCGATTGAGCCGTCGTTCTGAACGGGACAGAGTCCGACGTAAGTGTTGGGACGTTGACCTCCGCCGACAAACAGTTTCGCCGTCGAATCTTGAATAGTGAAAACGGGCGATTCGATGACGCAAATTGTGTCGTCGGTCGGGTGATTATTTTGTGAAGTTTCGAGAGTTGTCAAATAAAAGTTGCCGTGTTTGGAGTATTTCGCGGACGAATTATTATATTCGAATTCGCGATCTCCAATCGGCTTTGAGTTGTTACCTTCGACGATTCTCCAACCTTCTTTAGTGAGATCGCCGGATTCAAAATCGAACTCAAGCGAGTCGGCGAAAATTGAAGTTGTCAAAAAAAAAAACAAACTAAATATCAAAATGGAACGCATTGTTAAATTCCTTTCTTGTTAGGGTTGATTTATCGTACAAAAAATAATTTGTACGAAAGTTTAGGTTTTAAATTTGGGTAATTTTTTTAAGAGACATTAGGAACATGAGGAACGGTAGGGACATGAGGGACATTTTGGTTTAAATCTTCTTGAAAATACTCAAGAGCGAAATCTTTTGAGTCTTTAATTTTCGATTTTAAACAACAATGTCCCTTCTGTCTCTATCGTTCCTTCTGTCCTTTCTGTCCCTTAAAAAAACGCCGCAAAATTACTATTACTTCTTTTCTAGTTCTTTGATTTTTTGTCCGACTTCTTGTAAAACATTAACGTCGATATCTCTGATTTTTCCGTTGTAATCTGGGGCGACGCTTATTGAAAAGAGGTTTTCGTATTTTACGGCGTTTTTGTAGTCGTCAAAAAGTTTCGACGCAGGAAGAACTAATTGATTGGGTGAATAAAACCATTTCACTTGGTTATTATGCGGCGGCAAAATTGGATAGGTGAATTCTGCAATTTTCCAATTTTGTTTACCGTTTTTGAATCTAAAGTGTCGTCCGGCGGAGGCGATGTCGTCGAGTGTACCGGGTTTTCCTTCTTCGCCGAGTCGGATATCTGCCGTCGATTGGTCGCCGTGATTGTAACCGACGAAACAATTCGGCTGAAGTTTTTTACACCATTCGGTCGTTTCATTATGATTCAATCCTCCTGTTCCGGCGGCGTGGTCGAACCAGATATATTCGATAGGTCCGTAATTTGTCAAAAGTTCTTTGAGTTGAGCTTTTTTCATTTCAGGATTATTCCCGCCGGAATACGCTTTGCCATCGACTGCGTCTTTCCAGGTCCAATCGCCTTCCGAAAAATATATGGCGAGTTTGATTCCATATTTATCGCACGACTTTTTTACGTCAGCGAGAACGTCTTTACCGAGCGGCGCGTTTGTTATTTTGCGTTCAGTTGTTTTGGTATCCCAGAGACAAAAGCCGTCGTGATGTTTTGCCAGAAACAAAATGTAACCCATTTTTGCTTCTTTTGCGGTTTTTGCCCATTGGTCGGTATCGACATTTGTCGCCGGAAAGAGTTTATCTAAATCTGTCCGATGCGCAACGGGTGTCCATTCCTTGCCGGAGAACGTGCTGAAAGACCAGCAGATAAACATTCCCCATCGCAAGTTTTTAAGCACTTGCACTCGTTTTTCGGAAACAACATTTGGAGTTTGTTCCGTTGAAATTTTAGGTTCGTCTGCCTTTGAGATATTAAAAGCAATAATACCGCAAAAGACAAAAAAACAAATTTGTCGAAAACATTTTTTCATCGTTTTAATTTTGGTTAGTTGTTAATTTTTTGTAACCGTTCGCGGTTTTAAAATTCGGTAATATATCAGCGGAATTTTTTGTGC
>JAITAZ010000574.1 GCA_031283825.1 Planctomycetaceae bacterium
CGTTTCCGTAATTTTTGCTACTCTTTTCGCCGACATTTATTTTGTTGCGGCGGAAGATATTTTGATCGTTCCGGCAGAATTTAAAAACTCAAGCGGGAACTTTGTCGCACAAGATTCAAGATGGAGTAATCTCGGCGTTTATAACGGAAATAAAGGTTTCGTAACTTGGAGTTTTAATGTCAAAAACGCCGGAAAATACCAATTTCAAGCCTTGTACGCCTCCGACGGTAATCGACCTTGCACCTTTCAATTGAACTCGCCTGATAAAACAAAAAAAGAATTTAAATCTGTTTTCGCAAACTCAACCGGAGGATTTTTCGCCGAAAATCTAAAATGGGAAGAATTGCCCGAATGTCTCGATCTCGCTTCGGGAGATTATTCGTTCACCTTGACATTCGATCAATGTCTCCCGCATTTCGCCGGATTCAGAATCACAACCAATAACACAACTCCAGACTCAAATACAAATGCCTTTCTCGAAAAATTCAAAGAACAAAAACGTCTCGCCGAACTAAAAGAAAAAGAACTCAACGAAAAAATCACCGCAAAAGCTCGCGAAAAATTACAAAAAATCGTCCCAGACGCCGAATCAATTTTGTTTATTCGACGTCCAACTTTTCAGTCGTCGCACTATTACACCGACTTCATTGACGGCTCCGTTTTTTTCGGCAGCGAATTGTGTTTGTTGTCAATTAAAGACGGCTCGATCAAAAGTCTCGCACCGACTCTCAAAGACGGAATTATCGGACGATGCAATCTCTCATTCGACGGAAAGAAAATCATATTCGACTACAAACGCAAACTCGGCGAAGGTTATCGCATCTGGGAAATTAATATCGACGGATCAGGTTTACGTCAACTGACCTTTCCGCCAACAGACGAAAATGAACGAATGGCAAAATATCGAATGGATAAAAATAATATTGTCAGCAACCGATGGGAACGATACAAAGGAATCGGCGCGAATAGATATTTTCATCACACCGACGATTTTCATCCGGCGTATCTTCCTGACGGCGGATTCGTTTTTGTCTCGACACGATGCGAACACGGTATTTTATGCGACGGTCCCGACGTTCTCACAGCGTCGGTAGTTTATCGTGCAGATAAAAACGGGAATATCGAAAAACTGTCGGACAATTCGGTGTCTGAATCTTGTCCGACAATTATGGAAGACGGACGAATTTTGTACACGCGATGGGAATATGTTGACAATGGTTCTGTTACGAATAAAGGACTTTGGGCGTTGAATCCCGACGGCACGGCTTCGACGGAAATTTACGGAATTGATATAGTTTTTCCGGCGGTTTTCAACACGGCGCGACAAATTCCTGGTCAGCCGACTAAATTTGTGTGTATTGGCGCGCCTCACATGCCGGTTGGACTTGGGACAATTCTTCTTGTTGACACGCGATTTGATCGTCGAACTGTCGAAGGCGTGAAATATATTACGCCGGAGGTTGATCAGCAGTATCAGTGGGGTTGGACGAAGCCGGTTAATGGTCAATTTTTTACGCGGCTTTACGAACCGCCGGCGGTAAAGAGCGTTTCGATTCAAAGGGATTATTCACGCGACGGCGGAGGAAATACAGATAAAGGACCGTTGTTTATTGATCCGTTTCCGTTTAACGAGCATGATTTTTTGGTGTCGTATAATCCTGACAAGAAGTGGAATACGGTCAATGCGTATGGTCTTTATTTGATCAACGATGCGGGCGAGCGGGATTTACTTTTCAAGGATAGCGAGTGGTCGGCGTGGTGTCCGATTCCGGTGCGGGCGACGGTTAATCCGCCGACTCCGGTTGCGGCGTTGGACAGTAATCTTGCCGAGAAAAAACTTGCTCAATTGATTGTTACGGACGTTTACGCCGGAATGGAAGGCGTTCCGCGCGGGTCGATTAAGTATTTGCGGATTAACGAGCATGTTCCGCGTCCTTGGTCGGCGAGACGGTATTGGGACGGCGATGAATTTGATCAACAGCATTCGGTGATTTCTCACAATGCCGCGTTGGGGTTGAGGGTTCAGCATGGAGTTGTTCCGGTTGAGAAGGATGGTTCGGCGAATTTTGTAGTTCCGGCGGACAAGAATATTTTTTTGCAGGCGTTGGATGAAAATTATCGTGAGGTGCAGCGTGAGCGGACGTTTGTAAATTATCGACCGGGCGAGGTGCGGTCGTGTATTGGTTGTCATGAGCAGGCGAGTGCTGCGCCGACGGATAAAAAGTCGATGCCGTTAGCGTTACGGGGGGCGTATAATTTGCCTGGTCCGCAACTCGGCGAGAAGTCGGGGAGTCGTCCGATTTCGTATTATGAGGATGTTCAACCGGTGTTGGATCGGCATTGTGTGAGGTGTCATAATAGTGAGAAGAAAGATGGAGACGTAAATCTTGAGGGCAAGTTGACGCGATTATTTAATGTTTCGTATGAGACGTTAATGAAACGCGATTCGTTCCCGATTATTGGCGAGAATCATCCGAAGGCTGGGAACAATCATTATTTACCGCCGTATTCGTTGGGTTCTAATGCGAGCAAGCTGGTCAAGTTGTTGGACAAGGGACATTACGACATCAAGATGCCGATGGAGGACTGGATACGATTAACGACGTGGATAGATTCTAATGGACAATATTACGGAACGTATTTTGGAAGAAAAAATCTTCAATACAAAGACTTCCCCGATTTCCGTCCCAAGCCAACATTCGAAGAGACTCAAACAGCAATCCCGCCAATCCCATTTCACCAACCAAATGCAAAGAAATAAGAAGAAAAGGAACGGCAATTGTAATTTTTTACATCATATTGTCATAAACTTGTTTTTTGCAACGTTTTAGTGGGATTTTTTGTGAAGATGCGATCCTTCTTGCATTCACTTGATTGATGTTTTATTAAGTTACGATTTATTTAAGAGGCAGTCAACATTTCGGCGAAAGGTTGACTATCTTTTGATTATTATCTCTGTTATAATTTCAAGGCGATTCAAATTAAAATATTACAAAATCTCAATAATGGTCTAGCAAAGTAAACTATTCCGATGTTCACTTTTTTTATTGTTACGATGATTACTGCACTGCCGACCGTACAGATTTATATTGACGACTGGCACGATACCCAACGCAACCGGACAATTCCTGTGCGTATCTTTTTACCAGAGAATACTCATCCGTTACCATTTCCAGTCATTTTGCTTTCACATGGTCTGGGAGGTAATCGTAACGGTTTTGATTATCTTGGTGAAGATTGGTCGAAACACGGTTATGCCGTTCTGGTCATGCAACATCCCGGCAGTGATAGTGAAGTTCACGCAGATCGGCAATCCGGAAAAACACGGTTACAAGTGTTGGCAGAAGCGGTTAGTGTGAAAGAAGCGAAAAATCGTGTTGATGATGTTAGTTTCATTCTTGATGAATTAGAGCAACGAAACCAACAACCCAAAGAACATTCCGATCAAAAAAATGACGATTCCGATCCAAAACTTGCGGGAAAACTTGATTTAAACCGAATTGGTATGGGCGGACACTCATTTGGTTCACAAACGACATTAGCCGTTGTTGGACGATTGCCTTACAAAGCCGAGCCGCGACTGAAAGCAGCACTGGTCATGAGTCCCAACACACCCAAAGAAATTAATCCCGTTCTGATTCATCAAAATATTAAAATACCCATGTTGCATTTGACCGGAACAAATGACCGAAGCCCAATTAGTAAAGATTTTGAGCCTGTCGAACGCCGGATTCCTTTTGACAGTATTACAGCAACCGATCAATACCTTGTGATTTTCAAAGACGGTAATCATTCGCTTTTCTCTGGTCATACTCGGTTGTTTGGTCTTAGTGTGATGGAGAAAAAGTGCCAACCGGTTATTGCCGAACTGACCCGACGTTTTTTTGACGCTTATCTCAAAAACGATATTGATGCCCAAAAATGGTTACGCGGAAAAGGTCTTGAAGAATATATTCAAAATTTAGGAACTCTTGACCGAAAATAACTCCGCGAAATAGTTCAAATTGTCCGTTGGTGAATATGTGTCAAATAGATAAATATAAATAAAAATTACAAATTCTGACCGTGTTTTGTCATGGAAATTCCTACTCCGATTCGTGTTTTACAAATATTTGGTGTATTGAGCAGTGTTGGTGGTGCGGAGAAATGGATTCTTGATTTACTCCGAATACGTGATCCGCGTGTTCGGTTTGATTTTTTGCTTAGTCTTGATGACGGTTTGCTTGTTTCGGAAGTTCGGAGTCTTGGTTCAACAGTTTATTTGGTTCCGTTTTCGAAAAGCCCATTGCCTTGGACTTGGAGTAATCCTTATTTATCCGGTGTTCGGAAAATATTACGCAACAATAAATATGATGCGGTTCATGTTCACCAGTTTGATTTATCCGGTGAGATTTTACGTATTGCTGCTCAGGAACAGGTTCCGGTTCGTGTAATGTCCGTTCACGCTGCGAAGTACGAAAATCCTCGATTCTATCGCCGTTTTATTCACCGTGTTTATGGGCGTTCGCGGATTTTTCGTTACGCAACGGATATTTTACCTTGTTCCCAAACAGTTGCCGAATCTTTCACGCCATCCGTTCCGAATTGCCAAACAACAAAAACACAAATACTTTATACCGGTATTGATCCCGCTGTTTTTGAAGAAGCCAATCGTCGGCGCAACAAAATAAGTCAACAGATTCGGAATGAGCTGGGACTTCCCGATCATGCAACAATTTTAGGACATATCGGACGTTTCACCCGCCAAAAAAATCATCGTTTTCTGCTTGAATTTATGGACTATTTACAAAACAAAAATGACACAAAAAATAAGAAAACTAATTCTTGGTATTTTGTGTTGGTTGGTCAAGGTGAATGTTGGGAAGAAATACGCCGTGATATTCGGAACAAAAAGATTCAAGATCGT
>JAITAZ010000103.1 GCA_031283825.1 Planctomycetaceae bacterium
CTCATCTGGCTTTAATCCCATAACGCCTTCACTTACGAGACCTTCGCCGCTCCAAATATTATTTTTTTGTTTAGTCCCAGTCAATGTAATTTTTCGCACGTAAAATTCAAACCAGAAATAACCTTCAATACGAATCTTACCGCCTTCTAATAAAGAAAATTCCCACAATTCTATATGCTTATCAAATTCTTCATTAGTAATTGTCCAAGGTTGCCTGTAATCAAAATACCAACGAGACGGAAAAGATTGATCACGGAGTAAAAATAATTTGTTGTCCTTACTTATCAACTTAACACCGGTAGTAAGAATGTCGTCAAATGATATTTCTCCGGGCGAAACTAACGGGATGGCGAAACTACCTAAAGGCATCTGCAATATCAAATCACCGCGAAGTGAATAATCAATCCGATATCGCCAATCAGTTACGAAAAAATAACCAATGACAAAAAAACAAATTACTATAATAAGAATAATTGTTACAATAATTCTTTTCATTGTTAAAGCTCCGTTTCTGGTATATGAATTTCGCCGATAATTTTTCGGCGACTTTACGAGATTACTGTTTTTTATTTTTTTCTGATTCTGCGGCGTCTTCTGCTTGGGCTTCTAGCATCTCTGTTATGTAGCGTTTAGTTTCTTTAGACATGTCATCAAAACCTAAAGGTACTTCAATTCGGTCTTCATCAAGTAGTATCAAAACCTTTCCGCGATCTGGATCGTCTTCAAGACGTACAAACGCGCCGCGATACAATTTTCCTTCGTCATTATACCAATCTCTCATATTTTCCGGCGGACTCGGAGGCGGAGGTAAATCATTCGGCATTAATTTTTGTAACGATAAATTATTCGACTCCTTGACATAGTTCCGCAACTTGATCGATTTGACAAAATAATCGCGTCGCTCTTGATCTGATAACTTGCTCAAAACAGAAATCATAATCTCGTCAAGTTTATTAGGAGAATCGTTACCATACTTTTTGACCTCCTCGATTATAAATTTTATTCGATTAGAAACCTTACTTAACTCTGCGACTCGTTTTTCCGTAAGCCAATCATTGTAATAAACAAGTAAAAATAAAAGAGGAATTTTAATAAGTTTTTTTGCATCTTGATTAAAAAAAATTTCTCCGCTTTTATCATGTAAACCTTCCCAAACATATTTACTCATTGTTACATCATCAATGGTTGCAACATGATCTAAGGTAATTAGTGATTCCGGCAAATAATTAATTTCTTCCCAATCGATATCAGGAAGAATTTTATTCATCGTGTAAATTATTCTTTGTCTGTGGATTTCACCTGTATCAGGAAAAATACTGTAAATACGAATTGATTCAGGATACTGCATCGCATGTCGAAAATAAAATTTTATGACGCTAGGTTGATACTGTCGTATGCGATTTTCTAATTCCATTTTGGCATTTGCTTCTGCAATTTGTTCCTCCTCTGTTGGTCGATGGGGATTTTCACCATGCGGAACTTCACGTAGTAATTTTACGTCATATAATTCAGATTGCTCCTCAAGTTTTATGGCATCGGGAAACATAACCCAATTTATCGAAAATATATCCCGATACTCTTCAATAATCGTTCCCATGAGACCAATACTCATAATACCTTTCCCCTTGAAAATTTCAGACTGCTCAAAATTATTTGATGTTAGGTTTATCTTATACATGCCATAACCATAAACGATATAAACATAACCTTCTATATGTATATTGCCGTTGTCCGTTACCGAAATACATAAACGATTATCAGCAAAAACCGCAGGCTTATCTTGTTCTTTTTCCTTAACTAAAACAGAACTTAAAACATAGTCTTTATTGGGTTGAATCAGTTCCAGAAATAATTTTTTGTTATCTTTTATTACTTTTAACCGCAAGACTTCCAATTGATCAGTTTTAAAATCTTTGTAAACCCCAATTTCCAATCCGGGAAATTTCATAATATATGTTGCGCCAACTTTAGGAACATTAATCGCATTCATAGAATCGCGACCACAACCAACAGAAAAAATAACCAACCCCAAAATACACAATAAACTATTTTTAAAAATTTGCTCGAACATCTTCCTAAAAAAATTTGAATTTAATATTATTAGTTAATACGTTTATGTTATATATTCTTCACGCTCATTAAATTTTATCTTTGCTTTTGGGATCAATTATGAAAACATTACTACTAATAATGCCAAAATCGTTGCGCTAATAGGGTCATAATTATCCTCCTAATTTTTAAAGTTATTACTTATTATACTAATATCACAAAACAGAATTGTACACTTGAAGTTTCGGAATTGTAATTGGTTTTATTCTAATCGTAAAGTACCCGTTTTCGATTTTTTAACGGGTCTTTTGGCGCTGTTCCGTTTTTGTCTTCGTCTGCGGCGCGGCGGAATCCTTCGTGACTCTCATAAAGTTTTTTCCATGCGCGTTGCATTGTATCGTTCCATTCTTTTCGTTGTTCGTCGTCCCATTGGTTTAGTCTCCATTTGATTGATTTTGCAAGTCTCGCTAATAATTTATCCTTTTCGTTTGCTTTTGACATCGCCGTTGCAGATTGATAAAGTAAAATTCGATTTTTTCGTTGTAATTCGATTCCGTCTTTATAGCCGTAACACGAATCTAGTTTTTTCCAATTTTCATAAATTTGTTTTCCTTCTTCTTGTCTATAATATTCGGGGAAAAAAGGCGGATCGTAAGGTACTTTAATTTGTGGGATACCGTATTTATTTTTTACTTGCCGCGTTGGTTCGCCAAAAATTTGATCAACCGTTATCGACGACATAATCGTATTGAAACTATAATTGCGATCAATCTTGACAAGATAATTATGTTCTCCCGTTACAATAAATTGCACGTGAACGCCGCCCCAAAAATTACACACTCTTGAACGTGCAAGCGGCGTTTCTTGACGCGCTAAATTTTCGCCATTACGACCAATCAGCGGAGTCATATCAATTCCAATCGGTTTTGAAGGCACGCCGGGAGGTTCTGTCGTAAATCTTTGAGGTATCCATTTCATATCGGTCGGATAAAATTCAATCAAATAATCGCGCATTCGATTATGGCTACTGTGTCCGTCAGGATTGACAAAATACATGCTGATTCTAAATGTCCCTTTGTGTTTAATTTCAAGTAAATACCAAATGTCAGGTCCATCAATATGCCAAGGATACGCTTCGCCGTGATCATCCCATTCGGCTTGACGCCGTACTCCATTAGTCGGAAGCCAAAGAGTTTTCAGATTATTGTTATTGCCGCGATTGTACAAACGTAACGTATCTTTCTTGCCCGGATGATTGGGACCAATAGAACCTTCAGTATAATAAACGTCTAGTGAATAAGTTAAAAAACCGTCAAACGGCGATTGAACCGCACAAGCTATAGCGCTTTCGCGATAGATTCTTCCAGTCCAATCGCCTTGCGTTTTCCAATCTTCGCCGAAATATGTTGCGTAGGGAATAGGTATTTTTTCAGTTGATATTTGTTTGTCGAGTTTTTCCTCCATTATTTTGAGTTCGTCAAGAGTTAACGGTTTGAGAGAACTTGGAAAAGGCGGATACAGGGTCGATATCATTTTTGTAAGATATCCGACGCTGTATTTTTGAATCGGATTCAAATCGCGATCTTCCAATCTTAAATCAACGTTTGATCTCATTACGCCGACGCCGTAAGTTCCGAAAAAATGTCGTCCATCTTCCATCGGGAGAATTTTCGTTACGAAATTATCAGATAGAC
>JAITAZ010000125.1 GCA_031283825.1 Planctomycetaceae bacterium
TAAAATAACGCTGGTCAAATAAAATTAAAGACAAATTTTGATTAAAAGAGATAAACCAACACAAAAATCATTACAATCGTTATTTTAGGAAATTTCCCAACGATATACGGGGACAAAGGAGACGTTTTTGTTTGAAATCTGGGGTTGATGACTCATGAGATAATACTGAAAAAAATCTCTCTTTTAAAAAGGCAATTGTCTTCTGTTGAGTCATTAATCATGGTTTTTAAATTAGTGTGTCCCCAGTGTCCCCCCAAAAAAATAATATGGTTTGTAAAAATACCATGAACGGTTACTATTTTTTTTAGTTAGCGCAATTCGGCTTTTGAATCTGCCCAGTAGATAATCCCTCGCCCCCAGATCAGGTAGGCGACCGTAGGTTCGCAACCTTTCGGCGAAAGGTCGAGTCGGCATTAGCCGACGGTAAATCTGAATTGATTTTAATTATTGTCGAATCCATTTTATCGTTGCCTTCGGCAACGCGACCTTTCGGCGAAAGGTCGCCTACCAGATCTATTACCGCCTACAGACGAACAACTACAGCGTAACATGAGTTATTAAAATTTAATTTTTTTGACAGAATAAGAGATTCCCTATTGTTTTTTTTGTCGATTTGATTTATACTTTCGCCCGCAACTTAAAAAATTCCAAGTTTACAATGTTTGGAATTCTCGTAACAAAAAATAATGTTGAGTTTGATCGCAATGAATTTAACTTTTTTGTTGCGCAAAATGTTTTTTGTGCAAGTTAAATTTTGTTGTGTTTAAATAGTCGTTTATTGCGTTGTTGAATTTTTTTCGTTTTAGATGAAAAAAATTACAGCGTCAATAATTTTCAGTAACGTTTACGAATCCTTTAACAAAAATTTATAAGGAGAATGTAAAATGAAAAAGTTCAGTAAAATGACAACATCAGGTTTGTCAAGAATTGAAGTCAGTATGAATATTGACTTTACGTCCAGTGTTAAAATGGACAATGTTAAAATAGGCAAGGGGGGGGGGGGCAGGGAATCTGCTTGAAAATATCGATTCGAATTATTGTTACGTTAATTCTTCTAATGGGATTTCTCCCAAACCGCCTTTTTGTTTCTGCCGCTTATTTGGCTTCACGCTTGTTGAACTTCTGGTAGTAATTGCGATCATTGGAATGCTGATTGCGCTACTTTTACCGGCAGTTCAAGCAGCGCGTGAAGCCGCAAGACGAATGCAGTGTTTAAACAATCTCAAGCAAATAGGCTTAGCAGTTCACAACTTCCACGATTCACAAGATGGTTTGCCGCCGCTATTAATTGGCGGTATAGGAACTGCTGGGAATCCCGGAAATATCATACATCTATCGCCAACGATATTTGTTTATTTGTTGCCCTACATGGAGAAACAGGCAATCTATGATTCGATTTCAGAAGATTTTGCCAACTACCCAGCAGGTAATACATGGTGGGACGCTTTGCCAAACAAAAAATCTATGAGCATTTCCACTTATATTTGTCCTTCGCGCGGCTCAAGAGTGTCAGATCATCCGGAAGCAAGTGATCGGGCGACTGACGGTTTTGTAAGTGATTACGTAACTGTTTTATCAGAGGCAATGCGAAATACGTCGGTGAATGACAATATATGGCGTCTTTATGATCGCGATAATCGTCAGAATCTGATGTTTGGAGCGTTTCGTTTGGCGTCAAATGTAGATGCTACTTTAACAGCCGGCGTAACTCCAAAATGGATATTACGCGACAATATAAATCGTTTTGCCGATGGAATGAGTAATCAATTTCTCTTTGCTGAAAAACATATTCCAACAGCAAGATTAAAAAAATGTTTTACCTCAACAGCCGATGGAAGTGCTG
This sequence comes from Planctomycetaceae bacterium, assembly GCA_031283825.1. Lineage (GTDB taxonomy): Bacteria > Planctomycetota > Planctomycetia > Pirellulales > Thermoguttaceae > WRKP01. The sequence goes on from JAITAZ010000125.1 coordinate 1,844, forward strand.
GGCAATGGGGTTGGTTTGATTGTGGAGTACAAATAGCACGTGATCCGAATACTCCGCATGATCCCGGCGGCAGTAAACAAAATCATTTATTGTTATTTAGTCCTGCTCGCCAAGCCAACTTTGATCATCTTGTAATTGCGCGTGATCCGAGTGAAGGTAATCCAATCAACGATGGCGTCGGTAACAGTAATAATGGATATTTTTGGGCTGCAGGTTCGGGTGTGCCAATTTCGCCGTTTGGTAGTTATCATACGGGCGGAATATGTCATCATCTTTTGGGCGATGGTTCGGTGCATGGGATATCTCCTACTATCAGCCGAGAGAATGTTCATTGGCCGCTTGGATGCGTTAGCGACGGTACTCCGGCAAGTTTGCCGTAATTGTTTATGCGCCGAAACTGATGAAATATTCATCAGTTACGCCGTTTTTTATTAAAACCTTTTCACAACTATTCAGTAGAAAATTTGTTTACAATAGAAATTAAAAGGTATGCGATCTTTCGTTGAAATGTCGCATACCGGATCAAAGATTTTCTATTAGATGATAAAAATAATTTGTAACCGTTCACGGTTTTAAGATTCGGAATTAAAGTATTTTTGTAATTGTTTACATTAAAAAAGTATTTTAGCTCGCTCTGAAAGGGCAACGGAAATTTTCTCTTGTACGTGAACGGTTACAAAATAATTTTCTACTGATTAGTTATAAACATTCAACAAAATTAAAATTTATGTTAAAAAAATTTTCAAATTTACAAATTTCGTTTTTAGCGTTGGCGGGATTAATTTTGTTTTCCAGCTGTAGTAATGGTTATGTTCAGTTTGGAGGCAAAGTAACGGATTCCAATGGTCAACCTTATACCAAAGGATATGTTGTTTTTAGCAACGGGAAAGTGTCGGCGCGAGGTAAATTACAATCCGACGGCACGTATAAACTCGGCTCGCTCAAGGATAGCGACGGATTAGTTCTCGGCGCGTATCAAGTTTCTATTTCGGGACACCATGAATATATTGAAACGCCAAATGGACTTATTCCCGTTTCAGATATTGACGCGAAATATGAAAGCGGATCAACCTCTGGTTTATCGTGTGAAGTAACCAAAGGCGGACATTTCGATTTCAATGTAGAACTGAAAAAGAAATAAATTTTCGCAACTATTCAGGGAATAGACAATCATTGATCGTAGCCGTTCACGAGTTTTTAAATTTCAAAATTTAAAACCGTGAACGGTTACAAATTAAAAGAATAAAGAACAAATTAACAACAGTAGAGACGCAATGCTTTGCGTCTCTATTGTTGGCTTAGCCTAGATTCGATCAAAAGATCACCGACCGATAGAGACGCAAAGCATTGCGTCTCTACTTTTGGTTTTGCCATTCAAAAATGGTTACCGTTCAATGTATAACAATTATCGTTACGAAAATTCTATAAACGTTGTTGCAATTAACGTTTTGAAAATTGTGTTCCGCGTCTTGCTTTTCGGAGACCGTATTTTTTGCGTTCGACTTCGCGGGCATCGCGGGTTAGAAGATGATTTTCCCGCAACGTTATTTCTACTTCGGGATCAAATTTTCTAATTGCCCTTGCAATTCCGAGTTTGCACGCGTCAGCTTGACCTGTCGTTCCTCCACCGGAGACTTGAATCAATACGTCAACTAATTCTTTTTTGCCCGTAAGAGCCAACGGAGCAAGCACAGAATTTTTCTGTTTTGGAGTCTTGAAAAAATCATCCAACTCACGCTGATTTATACTGATTTTACCGTTGCCCGTGCGAACCCGAACTCTCGCAACCGACGACTTACGTCTTCCCGTGCCAAGAAAATCATTCTTGCCATTGCCCTTAATAATGTAATTACCCAATTTGGTCATTTGATTATTTCAATTGAAAATTAAATTTACTACATAACTCACACAATGAATTTTTTCGTTATCGTCTTTAGTCAAAATTACGCGAAACACAAATCTCGCTAATTTTACATTTAATTTACTTAACTTCGACTCTAACAATTCATCGCCGTTTACTTAACTTTGTTTAACTTAACTTTGATTACTTAACTTCTGTACGTTTTCGCGTAATCGCCAACTCTATAACTTCAGGATTTTGCGCCTGATGCGGATGTTGCTCATTGCTTTTGTAAACTTTTAATTTCTGCAACATTCGCTTTGCTAGATTATTTTTCGGCAACATTCTCCTCACCGATTCAATCAACACCAACTCCGGTTTCCGTGCGAAACGCTCTTTTGCCGTCTCGACGCGAAGTCCGGGATAACCTGTGTATCGCGTATATTTTTTCTGCTCAAGTTTCTTTCCCGTGAAAATCGACTTGTCCGCATTCGTAACTACAACGTACTCGCCCGTATCGATATGCGGCGTGTAAGTCGCACGATGCTTGCCCATCAGAATCATCGCAATATCGCTCGCAAGACGACCAACCACCTTGTCTGTAGCATCAACAAGATACCACTTTTGACTCACCTCATTGGGCTTTGCCATGTACGTTTTATCATTTGCAATATACTTTATATTATTAGTCATTCGCATTTCTCCAAACTCGTAATTTGTAATTATTCGGCAAAATTTTTTGTCAACAATTTTTTGTAATATTCCGGCAGAATTTTTGTAACGATATTTCCATCAAATTATGATTTCTACCTTTTTCTGAATAGCGTAATTTTACGTATTCGCGCTAAATTTGAAATCACAATTACTATCAACCTTGACCGAAAAGCGTAGCAGTATAATATGACAACCAACTTTAACAAGGGGGGCGACTCTTTATGTCGTTTTAATTATTCGTTTAACTTTCGTTGAAAAAAATTCTATCGCGAATCGCACGCACGACTCAAAACGAACAATAAATCGCTCAACCGATTCAAGTAAGCAAGCGTCAACGGCGAGACTTTGTCGTTAATGCTCAACGCGACCAATTGCCTTTCCGCCCGTCGGCACACCGTGCGAGCAAGATGCAAAAACGCCGATTGACGACTATCACCCGCAACAATAAACTCTGTCAAAGCGTCTAGCGATTCGCTTGTTTTGTCGATATCCGATTCCAACTGTTGGATGTCGTCTTGCAAAATTCTAAAACGACTATCCTCCGGCGAAACAATTTCAGACATAAAACGAATCAACTCATTTTGCACCCGATGAATAATTTGACAAAACGGTCGAGCATTATCAATTGAACGGACAATTCCCAACGTAGCGGAAAGTTCGTCGATTGCTCCGATCACTTCGATTCTCTCATGATTTTTTGCAACACGAATCCCGCCCGCAAGCGAGGTCTCGCCTTTATCTCCTTTGCGGGTGTATATTGGGAATTTATTCATTGCGGACGAATTTTAATTTTCGTAACCATTCACGGTTTTTAAACACGGATAACAGGGGAATTTTTAAACACGGATAATAGCAGATTTGACGGAAAATCGCGGATAATGCAAATGACGCTTTTATACGTAAACAAAACTATAAAGAATAATAGAAAAATTAAATTAACTATTTATCTAAATAATTTGTTATTAGTTTATTTTTATTTGCAAATCATCATTTGTATTTTCCGCGATTCTCCGTGTTTAAAAATAATTCCGAATTTAAAAAACCGTGAACGGTTACTAATTTTCTTTATTGAATTCGATACCTGCTTCTTTTCTGCCTTCTTCGATGGCGTCTGCGAGTTTTTTCATGATTACTTCGATTGAGCGTATTGAGTCGTCGTTTCCGGGAATTATCAGGTCAACTTCGTCTGGGTCGGAATCTGTATCGATTAGCGAAACGGTAACGATTCCTAGTTTTTGAGCTTCTTTGACGGCGTTTTTTTCTTTTTTTGGGTCAACGATAATCATTGCTTCAGGGAATCTTGCCATATCTCTGATACCGTTTAGGTTGCGATACATTTTTCTGTATTCGCGTTGCAGCGACGACTGCATTTTTTTCGAGTAGGCGTGAAGTTCTTCACCTCCGAGAATATCTTCTAGTTCTTTTAGTCGATTTAATCTTGAGCGTATAGTTGGGAAGTTTGTTAGTGTTCCTCCGAGCCAACGGTCGGCGACATAAGGCATTCCGCAACGTGCGGCTTCGGTTCTGATTGATTCGGACGCTTGACGTTTTGTTCCGACAAACAAGATCAAACTGCCTTGTGCGGCGACTTGTTTAAGATATTTTTTCGCGCGAAGTATTCCTCTGACAGTTTCGCGGACATCGATAATGTGAATTAGTTTACGGCGACCGTAAACGTAGGGTCTCATTTTTGGGTTCCACATGCTTGCGCGGTGTCCGAAATGGACTCCGGCGTCGATCAATTCCTGTACGGAAATTGGCGCAGAATTTTCTGACATAGATTAACTCTTTCTTTTTGGGGCAGAATCCGTGCGGCACATTATCGCGTTGCGGAATTACCGCGAGGATAACGTTTTGGAAACTACCAATAATCGGTCTGGAAATTTTCTGCAAGCGTCGCGATTCACAATAAGACAACATCTATACATTAATTATATAGTGTCGATTTACATTTTTTTCGAGCGCAGGCAGCGTTTAAAAGTCGTTTTGATTTATGGACCGATCAAGGATCAAAACGTGTTAGTCAACATGACCAACGTTAATTGAAAATACTTTTTTAAACTGTTCACACTTAAATTTTCGGTTAGAGCCGCCAGCTTACCTTCGGAAAGCTGGCTTTAACGCTCTTATGTCGCCGTAATTCATCGTGCGATCTGATAGTCGTCATTCAGATTTATTGAATCCTTAAAATTTTGCCAACTTCATCAACGACTTAAAAAAGTTGCGAAAGTGTACCCGAATTATTTTTTTCGTCAATCGGGGGCAACGCCTAAATAATTAAACGATTATTAACTCATGTTACGCACTTGTTACCACAGATCAGGTAGGCGACCTTTCGCCGAAAGGTCGCGTTACCGAAGGCAACAATAAAATGGATTCGACAATAGGGAATCTCTAAAAACTCGTTTTTTTATTAACCACAGAGAACACAGAGTTCACAGAGAGAATATTTTTTAAAAATTAAATTAAATTT
>JAITAZ010000156.1 GCA_031283825.1 Planctomycetaceae bacterium
CTTTAATTATTGTCGAATCCATTTTATCGTTGCCTTCGGCAACGCGACCTTTCGGCGAAAGGTCGCCTACCTGATCAATTACCACCTACTGACGGACAACTACTGCGTAACATGAGTTATTAAATTCACGTCCCTAACGGGACACAACTTATTTTCTACTCTTTCGAGAACTTGAAGGTTAAAATAAATTTTGAATTTTTATAGATTCTCTATTGTTTTTTGATTTTTTGCGTATGAAAAAGTCTTTGGTCAATTGGAATTGTCATTGACTTATATCAAACGTTTTTTTACTTTAACATCTCCAAGGATCTCGCATTGCTCGACTTTTTAGACGATTTGCGGTTCTGGTTTCTTCGTTATCGCCGATAAATTCTTCCTTTACTGGATCAAATTTTAGCGAGAACGATTTCGCCGAGTCTGATAATTTTGCCGGATTCAAATCCCATACTATTTTTGCACAATGTGATGCAATATGAGCATTTGCGGCGACCTCCGCATTCGATGCCGGTTTTTTCCGCGTTTTAACGCAGTCCAAAAATTCCCGAATATGATTATCCGGCGATGTACCCGGCATCCCAAAGAATTTTAACTCTTTACGTAGAGTGTCAGATGAAACCTCCATTCTTCCCGAATCTCCAGTTTCAACCCAACCTTCTTCTCCGACATATCTTGCAGAACACGTTCCCAAACCGAGCCAACCGTTGTTTCTACAAACGAGTTTAACTCCGTTCGCGTATCTTGCTTCTACGGTAGAAGTTTTATCGCCTTTTTCGTTGAAGGTTGCCCAATATTCGACTGGAACGGTTTCGTCTGATTGATTCGCCCATTGGCAGAGATCGACGGTGTGAGTTCCCCATTCGAGAATCCCGCCGCCGTGAAAATCGTAATGTCCTCTCCATCCGCCGCTTACATACGTGCGATTGAAAGGTCGCCAAGGACATGGACCGAGCCAAAGTTCCCAATCTACATCGTCTTTTGCTGGTTCAGGTTCTGCCGGAAGCCAGTCGTGAGTTACGCCCGGACTTAGAGTATTAGCATGAACTTCAGTTAACTTTCCGAGTTTTCCGTCGTGAGCTAATTTCGCCGCTAGTTGGAAGTTACCGATATTTCGACGTTGTGTTCCGGCTTGAAAGATTCGTCCGTATCTGTTGACTGCTTTTTCGACGGCGCGACTTTCTTGAATTGTCAGCGAAAGCGGTTTTTCGCAATAAACGTCTTTACCGGCTTTTGCGGCGACGATTGTCGCCATTGTGTGCCAACGGTCGCCGGTTGCGATTAGTACGGCGTCCATTTGAGGATTGGCTTCGTAAAATTCGAACATGTCGCGAAACATAGTGCAATCGTTGTTGCCGTATTTTTTGTTTGCTTGATTTTTGACCGCTTCGCGTCTATCTTTTCGGATATCGCAAATTGACACGAATCTGACGTCAGGATTTGACATGAAAACGCTCAAATCGTGTCCTCCTCTTGCGTTGATACCGAGTCCGCCGAGCAGAATTAATTCGCTTGGTGGAACTGCGCCGTCTTTTCCGAGAACTTTACCGTTAACGTAAAGCGGAACAGCGGCAACCGCTGCAACAGCGGCAGTACGCCGCAAAAACTGTCGCCGATTAACGGCGTTTTGGTTTTTTATACTCATTTAATTTTTTGGGTTAAGGTTTTTTGGTTAAATTTATTGTTAAAGGTTTTAAACTGTTCACGCTTGAATTGTCGGTTATAGCCGCCGGATTATCTATCGAAAAACCGGCTTTGATGCTCTTGTACTGTCGAATTGTACTGTCGAAAAATTCATAATGCGATCTGTAAACTATCCGCAAGTTTAAAATTTATCAACTGAGCAAAAAAATTTTTCGCATCTGTTGACGTTGATAAAGTTCGTCTATAAATTTCACGATTAAAATACGTACACGCCCGATTTCCATAAAAGAACAAGCGATAACAAATCGAAAACTAATAATACGAATAATTCAAATTTCAAACAAGAGCAGTTTTAAAAGTCTTCAGACCCATAAAACAGAAAACCATCCATGAACAACCGTATCTTTTTATCATAGATAATATAAATAATCAATAAGGACTAAAAATCTGATTGAACAACTCAATGGAATAAAAATATTCCGCTGAAATATTACATAAATTCTAGTTTTGTTCTGTTGCACGTAGGTTGAATATTTTTTTCTGTTCGATATACTTTTGCCCTTTCTGAATTGAGATAGATATTTTCATTTTCAAGTTGAAGACATCTCTCAATACGCTGGTACAGCCGATTGGAGTAATCCTGACAGTTTATTAGTAAACGTTATTGGAACAGGTAAAATTTACTGTAAAAATCGGCTACAGGTAATGTCGTCTAACATGCCGCATGAATGTATAGGTTGCGGTCAATGCTGGGCAAACAATCCGGGCGGAGGTCATCTATACTCCGACGCTTACAATAACGAAAACACAACAATTATTTTCAACTATAACAATAACGTATCAACCAACGGTTTCAGTCAAGGCTACCAAAACGTCTATCCTAATATTCGTTACAATAAATTTACTGATAACGGCATACAAGACTCTTACTCTTGTGATAATACTACTACAATTAACGTAACAAATATTGATCTAGAAATTCTAGAAAATTCTCACGCAAACAATCTTGACTTCGACGACTTCTCAACCGCTGAACCAAACATCTCAAACGCCATAAATGAAAAACCCAAACCAAAAGGCGAAGAACCGGTTGTTGAACAAGTACAAATTGGCGAAATTCCAGTATCGGATCAAGGAACAGGTAGTCCATTTGTTGCTGGTGTGAAAGCGTTTTTTGGTACGCTTGGGTCTGAACTTTTTGGTGTTGCTAATCAATTAACATTTGGTTTATTGGATTCCGAACAATACGCGTTACAAGTTGAGGCTCAAGGCGAGAGACTGTATAATATTTCAAGAAATCTAGGCTATTCAGATGAAAGTATCGCAAGCGGAGTTGGATTAGGTCAGGCATTGGTTGGAGAGCTAGTCGGAACAAATGCTCTTGCAGAGGCAGGAGTAGGTTACGATCTAGGTAACAACACGATGCTTGACGGTATGGAACGCATTGAAAAAGCTATCGTGGGAACTTCACAAGTTGCTGGAACGCTTGCCGCGGGGCTTTCGGTTACCAAGTCGCTACTCCGTAATTGTTTCCTTGCAGGTACGCTTGTTTCGCGTTATTCGCCGGATAATTATGAACAAAAAGAACTTATCCCAATAGAACAAATTAAATTTTGCGATCAAGTTTGGTCGTTTAATTTTTCAAAATCGCAATGGGAAGTTAAACCGGTATTAGAAATTTTCCGTACTCAATACGATGGAGATATTGTAACAATAAATATCGATGATGACATTATCCATGCAACCGGAGGACATCCGTTTTGGGTAATTGAAGGAGTAGATTTAGAAGATCGCCCCGTTTGTGATTGCTTGCCGGATTGTGATCAAAAGACAACACCCAATGGACGTTGGGTTTACGCGAGAGATTTACAAATCGGCGATGTAGTGCAAAGTCGCTCTTTCGGTGAACAAAAAATTTCAGCA
>JAITAZ010000160.1 GCA_031283825.1 Planctomycetaceae bacterium
TCGGCGTTAGCCGACGGTAAATCTGAATTGATTTTAATTATTGTCGAATCCTTTTTATCGTTGCCTTCGGCAACGCGACCTTTCGGCGAAAGGTCGCCTACCTGATCAATTACCGCCTATTTGATCAATTACCACCTACTGACGAACAACTACTGCGTAACATGAGTTAAAAAGATTAAGACGGAATAGTTGTAGATTTTATTTTATGAAAACGCTTATAGTAGTTCGTCATGGGAATACATTTAGTCCAGACGAAGAGCCGCGTAGGATTGGCGGTCGTACAGATTTGCCGTTGGTTGAGGAGTCGCGTAGTATTTCGGCGGCGTGTGTTATTAGGTCTCGTTGTTTATTTCCGGATCGCGTTTTTGCTGCGCCGCTTTTGCGGACAATGCAGACGGCGAGATTGATAGTACGCGAGCTTGATTTATCTTGTGAAATCCAGAGTTCGGAAGAATTTACGGAGATTGATTACGGCGAGGATGAAGGACAAACAGAGAGCGAGGTAATAAAGCGATTGGGCAAATTTTATCTTGGCGAGGATGCAGAGCTAGAATTGGTAAAGCGTCGAGGGGTCGAGGCGATAGAGCAATGGAATCTTGACGCGATTCCTCCTGCGGGTTGGAGAGTTGACGTAAAAAAAATTATAGCGAGTTGGAGATATTTCGCTGAATCAATTTCTGAAAACGAGACGGTATTAGTTGTATCATCGAATGGGATAATACGTTTTTCTCCGTACATATTATTGAAAGAAGATTTTGAGTCATTCAGCCGTACAAACAATTTAAAGGTAACGACTGGCGGCATCTGTATTTTCGTACAAAAAAACAAAACATGGACAATTTCCGATTGGAATATACGACCCGATTATAAAACATGAAGTAATATATCAGCGGAATATTTTGTAACGATTTGAGGTTGGTTGTACAATATTCATACGTGTTAAAAATATTCCACTGATATATTACGAATTTTATACTTTGAACGGTTATCAATAATTTCAGATTTACGGCGTTGGCTTGCCGGCTTTTTGGGCGATGTCTTGATCAACTGGATTGAAAATATTTATACAACCATAAATCTCAATTGGGACAGCATTCGGTCCATATATACTGTCTAATCCGCTTGAGCCGTCCATCGTAATTTGTTTTCCAATATCAATTCCTCCTCCTCCGCCGCCGATATTTCCGCTTCTTCCTCCGCTTGGTCTCGAAGGCTGATTTGTATTTCCTAATCTGCTGTTTGCATCCCCGCCGGCGCCCGGATTTATTCTTACCGATAAAACGTCTATTGGCATCGCGCTATTCGCACAATTTACTAGAATATCTGGAATCCTCTGTCTATCTACAATCAACCTCAAACAAATCGGCATCCTGTTAAATTCACCAAAAGGAGACGCTGCGTCCGCAGATAACGGTACATTATTCGCGTCAACATAACGCTCGTGCCGTTTTGACTTTCCAATTGACTCTTCATCGCTTCCCGTCATTCCTTCTCCGACTGGCAATCTTCCTGGACCAGGTGCTCTCGGCGGAGACGGCGGCGGTGCAGGTCGCGCTCCCGACCCCGATGGCATTCCGCCTTCGCCTTCGCCGCCCATCGTCTGCACGCTCAAACGACTCGCTAACTCATGAGACGCCTGTTGTCCAATCAACATACTTTCTATTCGTTTAATCACCGCGCTATGCGTACTCGACGCACCGCTATTCGATTTCTCTATCAATGAAATCAAAGAATCATAAACCCAAAATTCTTCCTGTGCATACCAAACTTCAATTGATGTCGGTTGCAACGCCCAACTGCTCATAATATTACGAATTTCCGGCGATGGCCACTCGACTATTCCTTCTTCGCGTTCCAAATTATTGTTCGCAAGCGAATCGCTACGATTAGAACGACCGATATTTCTAATTGTGTCTGCGCCTATGCCTTCTTTGTCTTTCCACACGCCGCCCTCGTTGACCTGTATCCGTTTACGATTCAATTTCGCCTCTAACTTTGGAATACATTTGTTCATAAAATTCAAATAAAGCTCAAGCGAAGCTGCCGAAATATGATCGCCAAACTTTAACTTCGACACCTCCTCAATAAACGGAATTCCAAGATCTACTGGCCAAACGTTACGTATCCGCTGTTCTTTTTCAAGCGTTGCCCATGCCGTAACAAAACGTCCGCGCAACTCTTCAATGTGAACTTTTATATCGTCTATTGTGTTGTTATTCGGATGCGCTTTATCTTGTCGAATTTTCTCAACAGAACTTTTCGTTCCTTCTAAAGATTTTTTTCGCTCGTTGAATTTTTTGCCAAGCGAGCTAACCGCAAGCAAATTGAAAATAAACGCCAGCAACAATACAAGCGGCACTAATACCCAAAAACTCAACTTCTTGACTAATTCAATATTAAATTCTACTTTTTTTGCCATGATTTTTTAAATTTTGTTAATGGCAGCAACCATTCTTTAGATAAGCAATTTTCAATCTGACAGATAACTTTAACGATAATAAAGCTGGATTAACGCCGCTAACATTATCTATCGCCGACGCAACTCTTCGGCGAAAGGTCGCCTACTTGATCGGCGGTTATCTCAAATCAATGATTGCTTATTGAATAGTTACTAATTGTGAAAAAAATTAGGTAACTTTACGTTTTAATAATTTGTTTTTATGGCGTTGGTTCTTCGCCTTTTTTGTTTTTTGCTTTTGCGTCTTCGCGAGCTTTCGGCGGCGTTTCAACCCATGCGAATTGGATGACAAAATCAAATCGTCCTAAAACGATTTTATCTTTTGCTTGCATTTCTTTTGCTTTTGTTTGAATATATTCTTCGTTTTTTGTATCGATATTTGAACCGTTATTTCGAAATATATCATCTGAGAAAATCGACGACGGCGTATTTGAACCTCCTCGTCCCATATCTCTTCCGAATCTTCCGCTGCTGCCGCTTCCTCCGAAACCTCCGGAGTCGCCTCCGAAACCTCCTCCGCCTTTGATTCGTTCTTTACTTCGTTCTTCGATATAAATTTGTAGCAGTACTCGCGGATTTATAATTTCTGTTTGTACAATTTTTGGAATAGCCAGTAGCGTCGGATAATAAACTCCGAGTTCTTTCATTGTTACTTGGACTTGTTTATTATTGTTATTGTTGCCGTCGCTGTATTGTTTTTCCAGAGTTGGCGGCAAGCTGACTCGCCCGAATTTAAGTTTTTTGAGGAATATGTTTCTCAAGTAATCTGCGCCCATTTGTTCGTTTCGTGATTGGGTTGCGGATTCAGGATTGTGATAATGATAGCCGCTGATTTGCACAATTTTACCCGGAACTGCCGGAGGACCTTTAATCAATTTGAGTCGTTCTGGCAAAGCAGTTGGAATTTTTTGAATCGGCGTTGGAGTTGAAACTGGTGTTGGATTTGGAGTTGTGGTTTCGCCTTCTGTTGGAGTAGATTCGGCGTTTGTAGGGTTAGGTTTATTTTCATCTCCGCTTTTTTCGGTTCCTCCTAGTGATTCGAGTATTTCTTCGTCGTCAGGGTGATAGCGGTCTTTGACGCTTTCGAACCATTGGGAAATATCGGAAACGGGAAAGGCGTCTATACTTGATATGAATATTCTATTTTGTTGTGCGACTTCGTCGGCTTTTTTTCCTGCGATTTCTTCTTTATCGACTGGCAGCAGCAGGTTAATTGCCCGCAGTAATTCGAGCCATGTGATTCTACCTTCGACGTTGCTTGTTAGATTTTTGCCGCGTGCGTCGATTGCGTTAAATTCTTCTTTTACTTTTGATAAATTTGTTTTTAGATCGGCGGAGTAGCTTATTACGTTTTTTGCGTTTTTTTCAGATTTTGAGTAGAGTTCGCTTGACAATGTTTCGAGCGCACGCGAAGCCGTTGCGAATTGTACGGTCAATCCGAGCAACAGGGCGGCTGCGCCGGCGAGTACCCAAGGTTTTTTGCTACGAATGATTCTATCCACGATGATTTCTTTTGGAATTAAATTCGTATTGAGTTGAGCTTCACCTAGCGTTTGGATTGCTAATCCGTAGCATACGGCGAATGACGCAATATTTTCGCGGAATTGTGTGGCGTCGATTATGTCGTTTCCGATTAGGCTGTTGAATTTATCTATTTTTGTAACATCGTAACCGAGATTTTGGGTTAGATATTGGCGTAATCCGGGCAATTTCATTGCGTTTCCGAGTCCGATAATTTTCGAGAATTTAGCGTTTCGATTAAGACTCTGGTAGTATTCGAGCGAGCGATGAACTTCTGTTAGCATTTCGTTGTAAACGGGTCTCATAGCTTTGATGACTAGTTGACCGTCTTGTGCGGAGTTGATATTTCGTTTGAGGTATTCGGCTTTTGAGAAGGTAAGTTTTAGACCTTTTGTGAGAGCTTTTGTGAAAGCGCTTCCGCCGATTGGAAAGCTTCTTATCCAGATTGTAGTTCCGTTTGTAACGACGACGTCAGTTGCGTCAGTTCCGACGCTTAAAACGACTAATCGTGAATTTTCGTCGTCAGGTATTGTGTTTTCGTCGGGGTTTTGTGCGATGTTATTTGTTATATTGAGTTGGTCGAATGCGGCGTAGTTGTAGATTGCGAGCGGCGAGCTTTGGATGCAGTCGATACTGATTCCGCTTTGGGAATACGGAATGATTGATTTCATTGCGTTTTCTTTTTTCATTGCGAACATTCCGATTTCGGTATCGAGAAAATCGGCGGGGTCGTCGTTTTCGGGTTGTGAGATTGGTTGGAAGTCCCAGATAACGTCTTCTAGTGCGAATGGCAGCCATTGTTTTGCTTCGTAGCGGATGATGTCAGGAATTTTTTTGGGGTCAACCGGCGGTAGTTTGAGAAATCGGGAGATTGTGTTTTGACCGGAGACGGAGATTGCAACTTTATCTCCTTTAGTGATGTTTCGTGATAGGAATAGTTGAAGCGTTTCGGCGATAATTTCATCTGGTTCGGAACCAGGTTGAGAGAGAATTTTTGAGTGTTCGATAAAGTCAAACGCCAATGCTTCGATCTTTCCTGATTCGCGGTTCAAATTGCAACGCAACGCTTTCAATGAGGAATTACCAATATCAATCCCCCAAACTGCTGATACTTTTGCCATGATAATTATTTTTTGTTACGATAATTGTGTTGAGTAAAAGTTAAATGAATGTTTCTATTGAAAAAAACATCCGTACAATTTTTTGTAAAATGTCGGTGGAGATAAAATGTCAGTGGAATATTTGTTTTATAATAATTTTTTGTAAGTGTTCGCAGAATTGTTTATTTTTTTATCGAAAAATTAAACCGTGAACGGTTACATTATTTTTTACGTTGAGGACGCTATATGTTACCATGCCCATAAAATCACTTCAAGCGGGGTAGAAAAACGATGCAGAGTCTCCTCTCAAGAAATATTACTTTTGAGAAAAACATTGCTCTTGATGGAATCTTTAAAAACTCGTTTTTTTATTAACCACAGAGAACACAGAGTTCACAGAGAAAATATTTTTAAAAATTAAATTAAATTTTGATTTAAATCAATAATTTTTTACTTTAGGGAACATCAAAAAACCTCATGTAAAATTTATTTTTATTAGCATCGCGGTCGTCTCGACCGCATATTTAGGCGTTTGTAATGCAGGCGGGACGCTTGCGTTCCTAATAAATTTAGTTTGTAACCGTTCACGGTTTTTTAATCACGGATAATTCGGGGAATTTTAAACGCGGATAATATCTGATAGGACGGATAATCGCGGAGAATGGAAATGATGCTTTTGTGGGAGAGAAGTCAATAGATTAAAGGGGATAAAGAATGGAGTGAATGAGAAATTATAAGATTAATTAAGTGTGAAAAGTATATTAAAATAAATAAACCAAACTAAATAAACCTAAATAAATAA
>JAITAZ010000167.1 GCA_031283825.1 Planctomycetaceae bacterium
GTAACGTTGGGGTTGCCGATTATTAGGACGAGTGTAGCACATGGAACTGCGTTTGACAAAGCATGGAGAGGCGAAGCTAAAACGGGCAGCATGTTAGAAGCATTCAGAACCGCAAAAAAGCTAGCGGAAAGTAAAATGTTGTAATTATAAGAAAAATTTTTGTTGTTACCGTTTACGTTCATCACGTTCAAAAGAAAAAAAGTCATACGTGAAAGGGCAATCAGCAAATTCACGTTAAACGGCTTGTGTCATTTCTGGGCTTAGGAAATTTTTCTTTTGTGCGTGAACGGTTACAGTATTTTTAAAAACCATATTATTTTTTGGGGGGGCTTTTTTATTGTTTGAAGATCGTGTAAATTAGGGAATCGTGAATTGGCTGCCGGTTTTCCGGTGTTTGTTTAGATTATTAACCCAAAATTATTTTTTATGAATTCGCCTGAAGTAGTAGTTGAGACGCGGAATTTAACTAAAGTCTATCGGGACTTTTGGGGGCGTCAAAAGGTACGAGCTCTCAAGGCGCTTGACCTTGAGATAGTTCGTGGCGAGGTTTTTGGTCTTCTTGGACCTAATGGTTCGGGGAAGACAACCACGATGAAATTGTTGCTTGGATTATTGTTTCCGACGGCGGGCGAGATATTTATTCTTGGTCGTTCTGCAACGGACGTTCAGAAGAATGAGAAGATCGGATATTTGCCGGAGGAATCTTATTTGTATAAATTCCTGAATGCTGAAGAGACGCTAGATTTTTATGGGCGTTTATTTAACATGTCGGGTGCTGTTAGGAGGCAGCGTATTGCACAACTGATTAGCAGAGTTGGATTAGAGTCGGCTAAAAAACGGCAGTTGCGGGAGTATTCGAAGGGCATGGCACGCCGGATTGGACTAGCACAAGCGTTGATCAACGATCCGGAGTTAGTGTTGTTGGACGAGCCGACAAGCGGACTTGACCCAATAGGTACAAGAAACATGAAAGACCTCATTTTAGACTTGAAAAAACAAGGCAAAACGGTCATCATGTCGTCTCATTTGCTTGCGGACGTGCAGGACGTGTGCGACAGAATTGGAATCTTGTATCAAGGTGAATTAAAGGAACTCGGACGAGTTGACGACCTTTTGCAAGTTTCGACTGAAACAGAAATTCGCGCCTCAAATTTAAGCGATGACGCGAAGCAGAAAATAAATAAAATTATTGAGGACGACGGCGCAAAGTTGATTTATTCAGGACATCCGACAACGTCGTTGGAGGAACTGTTCTTAAAAATTATTGAAGAAAGCGAAACGCATCCGGGAAGAAGAATCAGAGGCGGAATAAACAACGCCGAAAAAGAAAAAAAGCAAAAAGTCAATAAATAAACAATCATTGAGCAGATCGCCTATCTTTTGAGTCCCTCAATCATTGATTTGAAATGATATGTCCCCTTTGTCTCCTAAGTCCCATTAAAAAAATAGTAACCGTTCACGCACAAGAGAAAAATTTCCTAAGCCTTTTCAGGGCGTAGTATTTTTTCTTTTGAACGTGAACGGTTACCCAAAAAATAATATGGTTTTTTAAAAAACCGTGAATGGTTACGAAAAAACAATATTCTTCTCAAAATATCTGTGTGAGTGGCGTATTTGTCTCGTGTACGGTAATTTTTCTAATGCAAGCTGTTTTTTCTTTTGGCGTGATTCTTTTCCAGTGTGCATTTTTTGATAGGATACCGAAGAATATGGTTAGGGCTAGAAATAGAAATGTTATTAGTGTGAGAGTTGCGACTTGTTTTCCTTCGGTTTTGAATATTTTTAGCGGTAAGATGCCGGAAAATAAAACTAGGAAAACGAACATTAGAATAGTTCCTATTACTAGCGGGTCGTGTAGTAAAACGATATTTGGCGATTTTGATTGTTGTGGTTGTAGTAGCCAACCGTAGTAAATTGTTGCAGCGAGAATAAACGTTGACGCGCCGAGTGTTTTTTTGCAGATTGAAGCAGACCATTCAATGGATGGAAATTTTAAAATACCGACTGGTTTTTTATGTTTTAGTCTCCAGTCTTGGGCGAGGTAGAGGAGTCCGGCGACAAATCCGATGCAGATACTTGATGTTGCGAGGAAAAAGGTCATTGCGTGAAACATTTTTAGTATTGGCGGATTGTGCGAGGCGATACTGTTAGCGGGATTGTAGGGCGTATTATAAGAGATGACAAAACCGCAAATAATAAGTAAAATAGAAATTGGTAAAAAGAACAATCCAAAGGGCGTATCTCGATGATAAAGAGAAAGATAGAAATAAATAAGAATAAGACTCCAAGCCGATGTCAAGAAATATATCTCTGCTCCGTTGACATAATTAGAGGAAACAACATGACGATAATAAAGAAATATCGTATGAGAGGAAAAGCCGATTAACAACCAGAAGAAGGCAAAAAAATTACGAATTGCGTTTCTGCAAAAGAGACGCAACAATTCAAAAAAAAATGCCATCGCGTATCCAAATATACAGCAAATTCCTAATTCAATCATTTGTTTAATGTGGTGAAGAGGTGTAGTCGTAGGGAATAGAATAATTTTTTGCGGTGATTTTTTGTAATCATTCGGTCGGAGAAATATTTGTTTTATCTTTTGAGTTTCTAATCCATGATTTCAAGTCAGATTGTTCTCATTGTCTCCTTAAAAAATACCATTAGTATTATTCTCTGTCAAGAACTATTTTTAAAACCATGTTATGGGAATTTCTAATAATTAAAAATTTATTTTAAACCACAGAGAACACAGAGTTCACAGAGAAGTTTTTTAAAAATTAAATTTTGGTAATATATCAGTAGAAAATTTATGTTAGCCCCGCAGGGGCAAGAAGTGCATAACCGGCGGTGTAGCGTAGCGTAACCGCCGGTAAACGCCCCACAAACCGAAAGTCCCGCAGGGACGACACTATGAATTATTATGAATTATTGTAACGATAAATCAATTTCATAGTGTCGCCCCATGCGGGGCTTGATT
>JAITAZ010000181.1 GCA_031283825.1 Planctomycetaceae bacterium
TACAATAGCCAGTTTCACGATTATGTAATACCTGCATATAAGTGTAGAGCTGATTACCCAGCACGTAAAATGCCAACAACAAATTATTTTTTGGTTACAGGTGTTGGCTCGGCATTTGACGAATCGGGAAAGTTTTTTATGAGTAAACAAACCCGCGATAACAAGAAGGTTTTTTTAGTTGAGAGTTCAAAAAAAGTTCATTGGATGTGTCCTGTTGATGTCTCTTTTGCCGAGTATAATTCGGAAAATTTAGCGTCCGGCACAATAAGGCATCGCAATGTCGCTTATACTGATGGTTCTATCAGCATGTTAAAAAAGGAACCTTTTTATTACTATTGGTCAAAGTCGGATATATTTGTTTATAGTGTATTATTGACTTTGTTTGTCCTTATAATATTACAATTTTTTTATCTGATGTTGTTGTATTTTTTTTATTTTTACAAATGCTCACAATTGGAGAAACAAAAATGAAAACAGATACATTAATAAAGAATGAAGGCATGGAAATATTGCCAAAATATTTAGGCATGGTAGAGGCTGAACGTTTTATAATGTTGATTCAAAGAGAACCTTTTGATTACACCAAATGGCAAGAAAATTTGTTTGAAGAAATGACCATTGAAGAATTGGCAAAAAAAGCTGATGAATATGTAAAAAATAATACATAAAAAAGATACACGCTTCACCGTCGGTAGGCGTCTCGACCGTCGGAACGTTATAGGCAATTACGATAAAACGGCAGTGTATAAAATAAGTAAAGAAACACAGTTTAGTTATAAGGAGAATTGTCATGGAATATATTCCCGATAAAGACTGGATGGATAAATATGATCAGGTAAAAAATATTTTAAAACCGACTTCTAACTTGGATGAATATTTCATTAAAAATGATATTTGTGGAAAGAAAATGTATATACTTGATATGGGAACTGTCAATTTTCCCACAGGAAATATTATGGTTCTTGACCCGTTGGTATTCTTAAATCGAGAGGCGAAACCGTATTTTATCAAAGCGCCGACCGGCGTTTTTCCGATAAAGGCAGCTGTGGTTGAAATAGAAGAAGACCATTATCGATATGCAGCAGTCAAGGTAAGTTTTAATGATATGCCAGTCGAATATTTTATAGAGGCACTGCACGGGAATGAAAATTTTGATGGTTTAGAAGAAGGCAATTTTTTCGGATTTAATGTTGACACTGGACTCGGAACAATAATTGACACAGAAACTAGGGACGCATTTTGCAATTTTATTGAGAAATGGGAAAAAAATCACCCAGACGGAAACACCTATGATGATCTATTCGCAAAAGAATTTAAGGAAAGTTATGAAAAATATCCAAAGTATCAACGTAAAGATGGCGATTGGATAAATTTTACCATTCCAGATACTAATTTAAATTTACCAATGTTTCAAAGTGGTTTTGGAGACGGAGCTTATCCGGTATATTTTGGATACGATAAAAACAATAAAATATGTCAAGTTGTAATACAATTTATAGATATAGTTTGACATTCAGCAAAGATAAATAATGTAGAAATAAAAATACAGGACGCTTCATATAACAGGACTGCTTACGCTTCGTTGATGACGAATTGGTTCGGTTGGTTAGGTCATTACGTTACGTTTTATTTCCGCGAAAAACAAAATATACAAAAGAGTCAAAACAAAAAATTCGTATCTTTCGTGATTTCGTATTCTCAAAAATATTCCGCTGAAATATTACAAAAATTCTAGTTTTTAAAAATTTTCTAGGCATTTTGTTATGTTCATTCGATCTCTTGAATGAGAGAGATAATTTTCGCGTTTACTCAGTCCAAAATTTTGGGCGTTGACTCCCCCCCATTGACTTGGAGTGAACTCTAACGTGTAAAATATTAAAACATGAAAATTGATTTACGGGAAAATTTTCAGCAGGATTATAAAAGAACAAAATAATATTTTCGTTTGTTCTGTTGTTTTGATTGTTCCGTATTTCAAGAAACTTAATATATCAGCGGAATATTTGTTTTGTCTGTTGAGTCGCATTTTTTAAGGGACATTAGAGACAGAAGGGACTTTAGAGACGTCGTTGTTTGAAATCGGAGATTAAAGACTCAAAAATATCGTTCTCGAGTCTTTTAAATTAGATTTAAACCAAAACGTCCCCTCTGTCCCTATCGTCTCTCTTGTCTCTATCGTCCCTTAAAAAAAACTACAACTAGTTGCAAAAACAAAATAAAAATTCCACTGAAATATTAGCAAGAAACAAAAACTTTAACCAATGTAAAAATGATCAAGGAGAAAAATTATGAAAAAAATGATTTGTTTTACGGCGTTTGTAGTTGCTTTATGCGGCATGGCTCAAGCGCAAAGTAAAGACGAAACTACCACTCAAGGCAAAGGTAAAATTCTTATTGCCTATTTTTCGTGGGGCGGAAATACCCGCGCTATGGCAAAACAAATTCAACAACAAACCGGCGGCGATTTGTTTGAAATTGCTACGATAAAACCTTACCCAAAGAATTACGACGAATGCGTGGCAGCAGCGAAAAAAGAACAACAAAACAATATTCGTCCGCAACTCGCCGCCGACATAAAAAATATCGCCGATTACGACACGATATTTATCGGCTTTCCAAACTGGTGGGGAACAATGCCTATGCCGTTGTTCACCTTTTTGGAAAAATATAACATGAACGGTAAAAAAGTTATTCCGTTTTGCACTCACGGCGGAGGACGATGGCAACGAAGCCTAGACGACTTGAAAAAACTATGTCCAAAAGCAACCATTCTCGAAGGTCTCACAATCAGCGGAGACATGGTAAAACGCTCAAAAAACGACATCGATAAATGGTTGCAAAAAATCAAAATGACAAAAAATAATTAATAACAAATAACATAACTACTCGGCAGATTTTTTTGTAACTATGCAAAAACGCTTTTCAAAGGATAAAAGGAACATAAGGGACTACTCGATTTAGTGTCTGTCAGAAAAAACTCAAAAGACATTATCTTTCGAGTTGGCAATCTTTGATCTCAAACAACACCGTTTCTTTTGTTTCATTTGTCCTTTGAAAAACTGTAACCGTTCACGGTTTTCAAATTCGGAATTTATTAGTGAATATTTGTAACGAATATTCGTGATAATATTTTTTCCGCTGCCCTTTCAGGGCGATCCGTTTGGGGGCATTCGGACCCACCGCGTTGCGGTGGGTTAAAACTCCGTTGCCCTTTCAGGGCGTAGGATTTTTTCTCTTACGTGTGAACAATTACCGTTTTTGAATGGCTAAACCAACAGTAGAGACGTAATGCTTTGCGTCTCTATCGGTGAGTTTTTGATCGAACAGTAGAGACGCAATGCTTTGCGTCTCTATCGGTGAGCTTTGATCGAAAAATAGAGACGCAAGGCATTGCGTCTCTACATTTGTTAATTTGTAACTATTCACTTTTTAATTTTTTCGATAAAAAATTCCGTGAACGGTTACAAAACTAGTTTGTCTCCAAAGTCGCCTTTGTCTCCATTGTCTTCCCCCAAAAAATACCATTGGTTTTTCGCCCAACACCATTTCTATAAACATCTCATAAGGATTCAAGTTTATTTTGGATTCGTCCAGTTGTTCTTTGGTGATATTCATGGTATAGATGAATCCGGTGGGAAGTTAATTGGGAAACAACGATGGAG
>JAITAZ010000239.1 GCA_031283825.1 Planctomycetaceae bacterium
GATTCTCAAACGTGTAAACAATTATTTGTTGGCGAGCCAAAAAAATTAGGTCTGCCGGATATTTTTGTAACGAAAATTCTAATTTCAAACGATGACAATTCTTTAGTCGGTTTCTACGGCGGCGGAATTGTTAAATTCAAGAAACCGGACAAATCAATTGATCGAAAATCTCTAAAAACAAATCTCAACAAAGACAGAAAAATATTTTTCGTTGCGCAAAATGATTTTCCAAAATTACCATCGCCGATAAAGCCTCCAACGATTGAAGAATTAAAATTGATGCAAACACAACTTGACAAATTACAAACTCCGCTACCCAAAATTTACGCGGAATATTACGGCGAAGATTGGAAAACTCAAGGCGATTGGATGGGACGCGCGTTTCGCGATTGGGCGATTATGTGCGCTGCCGTTTCGCCATTCGATCAACATATTAGTCATTCTGACCGTCATTATACTACATACGATTTTATAGGTCCGAATCACAATGGGAACGATGTTATACGTCGATGGATACATTGGATGAAATCTGACGATAGACGAGTTCTTTGGAATCCATTTTTGGGGTATCGCCGACAAGCTGAATGGTGCGATCACGGCGAAACCTATCCGCTTTCACAAGACGGTCCTGACCTTTGGTATATGCTTGAAATCAAACACGAAGGAACATTTCGCGTCGGGATGTATTTTTTCAACAAAGATGGACACGACGGAAATAATCGTTTGCGCGATTACATATTAGAAATTTATCCGTCTCCAAATGAATGGACAACAAATATGACGCCCAATCAATCTATTAACGAGTGGCGAAAATTTTCGCGTCAGGCTGAATCGCAAGTCTTGAAAATGCCGCCGTTGGCAAAAGGTCGAGTGCGCGATTTTTGGGGAGGAGTGCATAAATATTTTGTTGTTTCAGGCGTCGGAACGTATTATGTCAAGGTTGATCGTAATTATAGTTTTAACACAATTTTGTCGGCTGTTATGGTTGATCGACTTTATGGAGAACCGACTTGGTACGAACAAAATGGAGTTCCAATAATCAATCCGATTCGTTACGATCCGCCGCCTTTGCCGGAATCGTTTGATAATCGCGAATCTCGACAAGTTATGCTGCTATGGAAATCGCTTGATAATTGCTACAATAAAAAATCCAATATTGAGAAACAACGAAAAGCTAGAATCGCAACTTATGTAGCAGCCTCTCACAATGCAGAGTTAGGCGAAAATGAAAAACAATTAGCCTACTCAATTAAATGGCGACTCAACCAATGGGACAACTCGCAAAGAAAAAAATGTTACGAAACAATGCAACGAGCTTGGCAACATTTTTACGACACAAACGAAGGTTTACGCGAATCAATCGAGAGTCATAAAAAACGATTTTCAAAAATTTTACAAGAACGGACTCGTTAATGTAAATAGCGATTTCAAAAAGATCGTTTCAAATAACAATAATTAGGAGAGAAATTTATGAAATGTAATCTAAAAATTTTTTTATTTTTTATAACCTGTTTAACATGCAATTTCTTTGCGATTGCATTTTCGCAGGAAATATCCAAAGATCGCTTTATCCCGCTTGGCGAAAATATTTTTGAGAAAGAAATTTTTCAATTCACCGATACGGATCAATGTCGTTACGACGTCATTCTTGTATCGAATAAACCGACTCAAACTAATAAAGTAAACGTCGATGAGTTGAAAATTGCCGATGTTATAAATGTATTGTTAAAAAAAATATTGATCGATTCTTTGATTCCAGACAACGAATTTATTGAGAAAAATAAAATCTGTTATTCTGTTCCGGTTAATCCCAAAAAGAAATTACCATTTCCTTGGAGAGATGGACACGATATCGTTTATTTATCATATTCGGTAGATGACTTGACGATTTTGTTGGCTTTTATTGGATCACATTCTTATGGGAATACGTATCTTTTTATTTCAAAATCGAGTCAAGGTAAAACTGAAAAAATTGATGAAAAAACATTATCAAAAATTCTCAACAAAGACGCAATAAAAATGATTCGTTTTATCGCCGATAACAAAGACGACATTAAACTCTACGGTAATAAAGCAGACATGCCGTCTTTTCCGCCGCGTGTTATTCCGGTTTATCGAAATCAACTTTCTGTCTGCCTAGTTAAACCGCGTTATTTTGAAGATGAATGTCCTGCAACGGATTATTATCTAAATAAATGGTTCGCCAATCTCATAGCATGGAAAAAAAACGAAGACGAATATAAACGTAAAATTGAAATTGTTAAGTCGCTTATTGCCGAGCGTGAAGAGAAATGTAAGGCTCTTATCAAAACAGAATCTGGTCGAGTTGAATTAATAAATTTGCTTGGTTCTGAACAAGGTAAAACAGAATATGCTGAAATGACATATCCGTATCGATACAATGATTATCGCGAATTACCTTATACTGCGTTGAAGAAATACTATTCTGCTCTTTATAAAGAGACGAGAGGCAAACTCAATACTGCCCCGATTCGGATTTTGGAAATATCCACGCCCAAAGAAAATGACGCTCTACGAAAACTTTTACAATCGACTGATCTTGAAGTGAAACAATACGGATTAAAGCTTATTCATTTTGCGGGCGCTAAAAGTCTTTTACCCGATTTATTAAAACACGCGACCGACAAAGAACAAGT
>JAITAZ010000176.1 GCA_031283825.1 Planctomycetaceae bacterium
GAACTCGTTAAACCAAGCAATGCTCCTTCAACTTATGAAATGACCGGTTTGGACAGTTCGATTATCATGCATCCGCAAGTTTGGAAATGCAGCGGACACTACGATCTGTTTCACGATTACATGGTTGATTGTCGCGAGTCGAAAAAGCGTTATCGATATGATCACGTTATCGGTCGATTTGTTACCGGCAAGAAAAGAGGCGAAAATGGCGAGCCGTCGGCGGAAGTTAGAATTTTCGTTACAACAATGGAAACGGAAAATACTCAAATGGCGATTGAGGACGCGGCGTTAAAATTTTTCGGGTTGCGCAAAAAAGAAGCTGAAACGTTGCGATGGGAGGGTTCTATTCAATCTATTTCAAAGTTGTCTGATTTCAGCGATGTCCTTGCGCCGGACGCAAAAAGACTTGGCACGTTGACGTCTCCGCGTGAATTTAATCTTATGTTTAAGACGGTAATCGGCGCGCTTGGAGGAGAAGACGACGCCGCGTTTTTGCGTCCGGAAACTGCACAGGGGATTTTCGTAAATTTCAAAAATGTGTGCGACAGTACGAGGGTTCGTGTTCCGTTTGGGATTGCTCAAGTTGGAAAGAGTTTTCGTAACGAAATTACGCCGCGAAATTTCACGTTTCGCAGTCGAGAATTTGAGCAGATGGAGATTGAGTTTTTTTGTCATCCGTCTCAATCGTCGGATTGGTATAAGTATTGGCGGGATCGGCGTTTCGCGTGGTATGTCGAGATGGGATTAGCTGGAGAAAGATTACGATTGAGGGAACATGACGCTGATGAGTTGTCTCATTATTCTTGTGGAACTGCCGACATTGAGTATCGATTCCCTTTTTTGGCGGAGGGCGAATATGGCGAGCTTGAGGGAATTGCTCATCGCGGTGATTTTGATTTACGTTCTCATGTTGAGGGCAAACTTATCAAGGATGGAGATCGGCTTGTGGTTGAGAAGTTGCCGAATGGTCAACTGAAGCATCGGGGCAGTGGCAAGGATTTATCGTACTATGACGATTTGACGAAAGAGCGTTATATTCCGCATGTAATTGAGCCGTCTGCCGGTGCCGACAGAGCGACATTAGCGTTTCTTTGTGAATCGTATCGAGTTGATTCTGTGCCGGATGAAAAGGGAGAACTTCAAGAAAGGGTTTATTTAAAGTTTCATCCGAGAATTGCGCCGATTAAGGTTGCGGTATTTCCGCTTGTGAAAAAAGACGGGATGCCGGAGACTGCAACGGAGATTTACGGCGAGTTGAAAAAAAACTTTTCAGCTTTTTACGACGACAAAGGCGCGGTCGGAAGACGTTATCGCAGACAAGACGAAATTGGTACACCGTTTTGTGTTACGGTTGACGGTCAAACGCTGCAAGACGAAACGGTAACGCTTAGAGATCGCGACTCGTTGCAGCAGATAAGAATCAAAAAGAGCGAACTTTTTGCGGAGTTAAAAAGTCGATTATAACATGCAATGATTTTTCGTAACGAAAATTACAAGAGTGCAGAATTGGAGTCAACATGAGTAAAAAGTAAAAAGAAATTTGCATAATGGGAACTTCTAAAAACCTCATGTAAAATTATTTTTATTAGGATCGCGGTCGTCTCGACCGCATATTTAGGCGTTTGTCATGCAGGCGGGACGCCCGCGTTCCTAATAATATTAGTTTTTAGAAGTTCCCATAATTCATAATTTAAAAAACGTGAACGGTTACATGTTTTAAATATTTCTTTTCAATATTCAGTCGATAGAATTTTTTTAGTTTAAAAATCTTGATTCTTAATTCAAATCCATTCAATCAACAACGGTACTAATTATAAAACAATCTGTCATAGCAACAATAGTCCCCCTCTTAAATTTTTTTTGGGGGATATTGGGGACAAAGGGAGACTTTCTTGTTTAATATCTTTGATTGAACGACTCAATTCAATGAACAAAACGAATGTTACGCTGAAATATTACAAATGGGGGTAGATTGACAGTCTTTTTTACAACCTTAAAATCTCCGGCTTTAATTGAAAATATAAAATGCGGACGGTTTAAAATGTCGGGTGCGGATTAAACGTTACAAAAAATATTATTCAACATTCAACTTTTCAACATTTATTTGTTAATATGTTTGAGAAACATTTTTATTTATTGTTGCTTTGGCTTTTGCCTTTTATTGTACTTTTGTTTTTTTATTCTTATTCGCGTAAGAAAAGGGCGGCGTTGCGGTTTGTCGATGATATTATGCTCAAACGATTAGCACCGGTTTTGAGCTTTAGCAGATTTCTGATTAGTTGCATCTGTTTTTCTATTGCGTTTGTTTTTATTTTTATTGCGGCGGCTTGTCCAATGTTCGGAGAATATTTTGAAAACGTCTCGCGAAAAGGTTGCGACGTGTTCGTTTTACTCGACGTTTCCCGCTCAATGCTCGCCGAAGACGTTTCTCCAAATAGATTAGAACGAGCAAAATCGGCAATCCGCGATCTACTCGATAACGTCGTCGGAGACCGCGTCGGATTACTCGCTTTCGCTGGAAAACCAATTATCAAAGTTCCGCTAACAACGGATCGCGGATTCTATATCGAAGTTCTCAACGATATAAATACGTCGTCCGCGCCAAGCGGCGGAACCGCAATCGGAGACGCAATACGTAGAGCACTAATCGCAATGCCAACCGACACCGAAAGAGATCAAGCTATCGTTCTAATCACAGACGGAGAAGATCACGAATCTATGCCAATCGACGCCGCACGAGACGCCGCCGCTCAAAACGTCAAAATTCTCGCAATCGGGTTAGGAGACCCCGTCGAAGGAGGACGAATTCCTATAAAAGACGAAAAAGGTAATTTGACATTTCTAAAATATAATAATCAAGAAATCTGGTCAAAAGTCGATGAAAAAACATTAAAAGAAATCGCTGAAATCACAAACGGAATTTATCTGCCCGCAGGAAATAAAGTCTTTGACTTAGGTCAAATCTACTCGCAAAATATCGCAAAATTATCAGGAGGAGAATTTCAAATCGAACAACAAAAAAAATATCATAAACAATTTCAAATATTTATATTCTTTGCAATTATCGCCCTGTTCGTTTACACTTTCTACAACAAAACCGACAACATCAAAGCAAAAGAAGACCACGCACCGCAAAAATTATAAATCATAAATTGCCGTTCATAATTTTCGTTACAATTATTATGTAACTTCCGCACGTTTAATTTTTTTGTAACCGTTCACGCACAAGAGAAAAATTTCCTAAGCCCTGAAAGGGCGTAGTAGGCGACCGCCGAATCAGGTAGGCGACCTTTCGCCGAAAGGTCGCGTTGCCGAAGGCAACGATAAAATAGATTCCACAATAAATAAAATCATTTCAGATTTACCGTCGGCTAACGCCGACGCGACCTTTCGGCGAAAGGTCGCCTACCTGAGTCGAGGGGCGTCTTTTGATCGAAC
>JAITAZ010000287.1 GCA_031283825.1 Planctomycetaceae bacterium
CTTTGAATTGCTAAACCCAATGGGTAACTTCTAAAAACTAATTTGAGAGGAACGCGGGCGTCTCGCCTGCATTATTTTTTGGCAAAAAACGCCTAAATATGCGGTCGAGACGACCGCGATCCTAATAAAAATATTGTTGTATGATGTTTTTAGAAGTTCCCAATGTAGAGACGCAATGCTTTGCGTCTCAATCGATGATCTTTTGATCGAATTTAGGCTAAGCCAACAATAGAGACGCAAGGCATTGCGTCTCAATCGGTGATCTTTTGATCGAATTTAGACTAAGCCAACAATAGAGACGCAGGGCATTGTGTCTCTACATTTGGGAACTTCTATTCGAATTTTGGCATTGGTATTGGTTTTCCTTTTTGTTGTAATTTTATTGACTCTTGATCGTACGCGCCGTAATAAATGGCGTTTAGGTCTAACCATGTTCCGATTCTTTGTAATTCGTAGTCGGTTAATTTTACGTCGGCGTGTCCTGATTTTAATAGTTTTATTAAACCGCTTCCTTTTGCGCCTATTTTTCCTCCCGGTGTAGTTTCTTGAATTTGATTTCGTTCTTCGAATCTTGGCGTTAATTTTTTGTCTCGCGATAACGACAGATACGAAGCCGTAAATCCATTCTTGCCGACTCTCGACGTTAAATCGTAACCGCCTTCAGCCTTCTTTTCATTATGACACGAAACGCATTTTGAATCTAAAATCGGCTGTATCGTCTCGACAAAACCAAACGGACGCCCAGACTCCGGCGTAGCTCTCAACCGCGACGCCGGACGAGAAAACGCAATCGGTCGAGACGCCGGCAAATCAGACGCCATCATCTTGTTCTTATGACAACCAATACACGAAATCTGCTCTCCCGACATTACCGACGTTGTTGAACGCATCGTTTGATACGCGAATCCGTTTTCGTCCAAAACTTGAAACAAAATCGGTTTGCCCGCCGGAATTAAAAACTTCACCGAACCGTCCGCCTCAATCGGAACAACTCCCAACACCGCTCGCGTATTTTCTTCGCCCGCAACGCCTACCTGCGGACTATTCACAACTACCGTAGTTTTCGGGAAAATCTGAACAATCCGCAACTCTTTTAATGTCCCGCGCGGAACGTCGCCTAAACCTTCGTAAATGTCGGTTATACTCATTTCGCCTAAACCTGCTTCCGCCAACGCCGCATT
Organism: Planctomycetaceae bacterium; assembly: GCA_031283825.1. Taxonomy (GTDB): domain Bacteria; phylum Planctomycetota; class Planctomycetia; order Pirellulales; family Thermoguttaceae; genus WRKP01. The sequence continues at coordinate 1,182 of JAITAZ010000287.1, forward strand.
TTTCGATCCATTAATTATCGGCGGAACTTTTCGTGCAACTATCGGAATCGGACAAGTCGAACCAATCGACGAATCACGATACAAAACTTCGCGATTGCCTTTGTCGTCAATTATATAAAGTCCCAAAGCGTTGTCGGGATTCGGAGTCGGTTCGAATCGTAATTTATCTCGACTGTATGCAACTAAAAATAAATCTTCGCCTAAAGCCCAAGGCGAATTGTAATATTCGTTGATATTCTTACTTTCAGCTTCGGGAAAAGGCTCCGGCGTAACGCGGCGTATTGCGTCAAGAGAATTTAAACCGACATTCGGATCAACTACACAAACCGGTCCCGCCGTAATCGAATGATGCGCCGACGCAATAAATACAATCTTGTCTGAATTCGGAATAGACTTCGCTTGAAACATACAATGAGGCTTCGGAGACGCATTGCCCCAAACGGCTTCAGGATTTGTTCCATCGGGTCGAATTGACCACAAATTCTGATGCGTAACTGCGTCGCGGTCGATATAATCCCATCGCGCGAACCACAAATGACCCGAATTAGCCACCGCCGGAAACCATTCGCTTACGTCGTTAAAAGATAGTTGCGTGATTTTATTTGAGTCGTAATTGTCTTGCTCGTTTTTGTCGATTCGATGCAGCGTGTACGAGTGCCATCTGCTGCCGAATTGTGCGCCGAAACAACGCGAATACGCTTTGCGTCGAGTTGAAACAAACGCGATTCCGTTATCGGGCAAGTATTCGGGCATCATGTCGTCGTAGTTGTCGGAGGTGAGTTGTCGGAGGTTATTTCCGTCAACGTCCATTTCGTAGAGATGATAGTAAAATTCCGAATCGCCTTCTTCGTTGACTTTTAATTTTCGCCAGTCGATTCGTTTTTCCGGCGTTGCAACATACGAGAATGCAATTCGTTTAGCGTCGTAAGACAGACGCGGTTCTAACACGTGTCCGAGCGGGAGTTGAGATTTCAAAATATCGCGATGTTTAAGCGAATAACCCGGACGTTCTAACGCAAAAATTCCGCCGCCCGGTCGTTGATTCCAACCGAAATATTGACCAACAAGATGACTATAAGCCGTCGGACGCGATTTGACAAAAAGAATCTCGCCGACATTAGTTCGCGGATCGGAAAATATTAAAGAACGTTTAAGTAAACGAGTTTTGATATAAATTTCTTTGATTGATTCTCTGTTGAAATTTTCCGTCCGATTTTGATTTTGCGTTGAAATTTTATCTTGAATTTTATCTTGAATTGAGTCTTGAATTGAGTCGAGTAATTTTAATTCTTGTGCGACGTTGATTCCTGATTCGGATAATTTATTGGCGATTTCTTTAGCGCGGTTAAGATGATTATTTATTGTAACGAAAATGTTGTCGAGATAAGAATCGTCGATTATCCATTCGTTTAGGGTCAAGAGGAACAGGTTGAAATCGGGGGTATTTTTGAGGTTTGCGGTTAATTTGTGGTAATTTTGTTCGGTTAGATTTATTGTGATAGTGCGAGGTTGATGGTTTTGTGGAGTGATTTTTTCGTATCTCCAATTTCCGTTTCCTTGTTTATTTGAGAATGATTCGGTTGAGTCGAATATTTTTCCGGTTGAGGGATAAGTAACGACTGGAGACCAAGTCGTAGAATCGTTGAAGATATTTTTGTTACGATTGATGACGAATCTGATTTTATCACCTTTTTTGACGTTAAGTGAGAGTTGAGGATTTAAGCCGGAGTTATCGTTTCCGTTAATAAAATTTTTCCAGACTTGTGTTTTGTTATGTAAGATGTAGGCGATGACTCCGTCTCCGTTGAGATCAATTTTTTTGACGTTTCCGGAGATATTGACGTTACCTGATTCTGGTGTTTCGAAAGTTCGTGCGGCGTCGGAGTATTCAGAAGGATGTTGCCAATTTTTCCCGATTCGCAACCAGCTAGAATCTGACCAAAAAGTAGAGTTGAGCCATTGTTCTTTATTTTGGTATGAGATTTCGTCGATTTTATATTTCTCCGGCGTACCAACGGTAAACGGTTCAGCCGCGAAATTATTTTGAACAATCGCGGTAAAAAACGGCAAAACAAAAATTGCCGCGTTAAATAACTTGCGTAACATATTTTCACCTTTAAAATATTGTAACCGTTCACGGAATTTTTTAATTTTTTATCGACAAATTAAAACGTGAATAGTTACAAATTAACCAATGTAGAGACGCAATGCCTTGCGTCTCTATTGTTCGATCAAAAGTTTACCGTTAGAGACGCAAAGCATTGCGTCTCTACATTGGGTTTAGTAATTCAAATCCGAATTTTAAAACCCGTGAACGGTTACAATATTTTTTTATTGTTTTAATTTTGCTATTATCGTACTGGAGAA
>JAITAZ010000302.1 GCA_031283825.1 Planctomycetaceae bacterium
CTTTTAAATGTGTTATTGCCGTTACCGTATGCTAAAGCATACGGTTAATAAAGTACTGTCCTTGCAGGACAATGAAAAATAAAATTGTCCAGTAAAATTATTCCACTGATATATTACCAGCTTTTTAAAAGAGAGATTTTTTCAGTTTTATTTCCCGCCCCAGATTTTAAACAACGATGTCCACTTTGTCCCGTAAAAAAGAACCATTTGCTACCGTTCAATGTATAACTTTTAATCTCAAAAATCTCCAGTGAATTAGAAAATTAACTTGTATGCGTCAAAAGAAGGACCTTCTACGCACGTTCTTTTATAGGTCCATCCGTTTGAGTCATTGTCGTCTTTTACCTTTACTACGCATCCATAACAAAGTCCAATTCCACAACTCATCGGAGTCTCCAACGACACGACACACGGTAAACTCAACTCGCTCGCAACACTAAAAGACGCACGCAACATCACGCCAGAACCACAACACAAAATCCTCGTCAACTCGCAGCGCTCGTAATATTGCCCTATCAACTCCGTAACAAATCCCCTAAATCCTAACGTGCCGTCGTCCGTCGAAATATATACTTCAACGCCTAATCTCGTAAAATCATCAAGCGGCACAACTCGATTCGCACTCCTCGCCCCATACAATAACGTTACCCTACTCGACTCAACTCGACTCAATTCCTCCGCTAACATCAAAAAAGGAGTATGACCAACTCCACCCGCAACCAATATCGTATGACCACAAAACGCAACGTCAAAACCTATGCCAAGTGGTCCCCAAATCCTCAAACGCGAACCAATCACTAACTCCGAAAATCTCGACGTTACACGCCCAGCAACAAGATATATTAACTCAATAACATTACAAACTCGATTCACCCTGTAAATCGCAAGAGGTCTGCCCAACAATAAATCAATATTCTCCAAAAGACGAATCATAATAAATTGACCAGATCGAACCGCCGGAAATTTTTCATCAACCTCAACCGAAAGTTTAAACGTCAACTCCGCAATCCGCTCATTCCCAACCACTACCCCCTCGCCACTCCACACTTCACGCGACGAACAAAATATATCCGCCCCCGACTTGACTACATCCAACCCGCCACCTCCGCACAACTCGGAATTACTCGCTCTAACCTCAACCATACACAAACCCCACTACTATTTATATCGCCAAATTTCTTACTTCAATTTATCACAACACGCAACCCGCCCATCATACAAAATCCTAACGTTTTGCCATCCGCCATCAATCAGAATCTTCTTAACCGACTCGGCAATCATCGGACTTATCTCCAACAAAAAAAATCCGCCAGACTTCACCCGCGAAAACGCTTGCAAACTTAACCTCTCAATTACCTCCGTCCCCGATTCTCCGGCTAATAACGCTAACTTCGGCTCGTAATTCTTTATGTCAACCGGAAGATTCTCATACTCGACACAACTAACATACGGCGGATTACTCGCAATAATATCAAACATTGCGTCAACCCGCTCAAACAAATCCGACTGTACAAAATTTATTCGCTCCAAAACTCCCGCTGACCCCGCATTCATCTTGGCAATCTCAATTGCATCCTGCGAAATATCAATCGCCGTTATCAACAACGAATTCAAAATACGCGAATAATTTTTAGCAACCGCAACCGCAATCGCACCGCTGCCCGTTCCAACATCGCAAAAACTAATCGAACCTGTAGAAATAGAATCCATACTCAAATTTGTATTCGAATTCGAGTTTGAATCAGATTCAGAATTATCGTTACAATAATTTGACGCTAAAATTTTCAATCTGTCCAACGCCTCCAAAACCAACTGCTCCGTCTCCGGACGCGGTATCAAAACATGAGAATTAACTTGAAACGGAATAGAATAAAACTCTTTAACCCCAACAAGATACGCCGCAGGTTCGCCCGCGCCGCGCCGCTTGACAAAATCACGAAAAATCGCTCGTTGAGATTCCGTCGGCTCAGACGTAAAATTTGTATAAAGCTCAATACGCTTTATCTCCATCGCCTTCGCAAGAAGAATTTGAGCGTCCAACAACGGACTTTCAATACCCTTGCCCTTAAAGAATTCTGTCGTCCAATTAAGTAATCGCCCGACAGTCCATTTTTCAGCCTGTTCGCCCATGCAATTTGTTCCGTTATTAAAAAAGATAAGATTTCATAATTTGTAAAATTCCGTCGTATGTCGTTTATATCTTACTATCAATGATCAACTTATATGACGAGATTATTTATAACAATTTAATTGCATTTTTTTTAAGAGACATTAGGGACGTCGTTGTTTGAAATCGGGAAATTATAAAGACTCAAAAGAACGGCGTTATTGAGTCTTTTCAATCAGAGTTAAACCAAAACGTCCCTTTAGTCGCTTGTTCCTTCTGTCCCTAATGTCCCTTAAAAAATACTGCGATTGAATAGTTACAATTATTTTGACAATTGTAATCAAAACCAAAATCAAAGCAACACGCCATGTAATATTTTAGTTTATCCTCAAATATTATTTTAAGCGGACATATATTTTCCAGTTTTAAATTTTCTGCGTTGCAATAGACCGTGTTGATAGGTAAAGTTTTGATGATATAATATTTGACCCTTAACAACAATTAAACTACTAACGTTTGAATTTCCTTTTGCCGCCGCTTGCTTTTCAATTGACAAGCAAATTTTGACATAAACTATAACGAATATATTTTGAATATCTATTGATAAAATTCAATAAAACTTGCGCGACGCTTTTTTGTAACAATAATTAATTATGAGACGTGTTGTAATTACAGGAATCGGTTTAGTAACGCCGATAGGACATGAAATTGAAACCGTTTGGCAACGACTGCTAACCGGCACATCCGGCGTTAGTAAAATTACTCTTTTCGACGCGAGTAATTTTCCAACGCAAATTGCCGCAGAAGTCAAAGATTTTGATATGTCTGTTATCGGCGAAAATCCCGCAGATTGGGAATTACAAGATAGACATACCAGATTCGCTATCGGCGCTGGATTCAAAGCAATGACAGACGCCGGTCTTTGGGACGCAACAAAGAAAACAAAATCTTTTCCATATAATTCTGACCGCATCGGAGTTTACACCGGAGCCGGCGAAGGAGAACAAGATTTCAACAACTTTACTAGCATGGTACTAGCAAGCCTCGACGGAGACCCAAACGGCGAATTCGATATGGGAAAATTCATCCAACGAGGAGTAGAAATTCTTAATCCAATAAAAGAACTCGAACAAGAACCGCACATGCCCGCAGCACATCTGGCAGCAATGTTTCAAGCTTTTGGTCCTAATGCAAATTGCCTTACCGCATGTTCGGCAAGTCCGCAAGCAGTCGGTGAAGCAGTTCAAATAATAAAACGAAACGAAGCCGATTTGATGATCGCCGGAGGCGCACACTCAATGATACATCCGTTTGGAGTTACAGGTTTTAATCTTTTAACCGCCTTGAGTACAAATAATTCCGATCCAGCTGGAGCATCACGACCTTTCGACAGAGAACGCGACGGATTCGTTCTAGGCGAAGGCGCGGCAATGGTTATACTCGAAGAACTCGAACACGCAAAAAATCGCGGAGCAAAAATTTATGCTGAACTAGTCGGTTACGGCGCAACCGCCGACGCCTTCAGAATTACAGATATTCATCCTGAAGGTCGCGGCGCAATCGGATGCATGAAATGCGCCCTCAACGACGCAAAATTAAATATAGACGAAGTTGACTACATCAACGCACACGGAACAAGCACAACCGTTAACGACCGCGTAGAATCACTCGCTATTCGTAAATTATTCGGAGAACGCGCATATAAAATTCCTGTATCAAGCACAAAAAGCGTAACAGGTCATCTTGTCGCGGCAGCAGGAGTAAGCGAATTGATCTACTGCCTCATAGCAATGAGAGATGGAATCGCGCCGCCAACAATAAATTATCATACACCAGATCCAGATTGCGATCTCGACTACGTTCCAAATAAACCAAAAGAAGTAAAAATAAACGTCGCACTGAGTAATAGTTTCGGATTTGGAGGTCAAAATGTAACGCTCGCAATAAAAAGATTCACGTAAATATTCAGCTTGCAGTTTTTTAAAAGGACTTAAGGAACAATAGAGACGAAGAGGACTTCATGATTCAAAATCAAAGATTGACGACTCAAAAGATGACGCTCTTGAGTCTTTTCAAATAGATTTAAAACCAAATGTCCCTTTTGTCATTTAAAGAAATACTGCGGCGGAATAGTTACCAGATTAACAGCTTGATAAAATCAAAAATGTCGGTAGTATTTCAGCGGTTGTCTAAAAGACAAATTGTCAACTATTATGTTTAACTTTTTTTTAATAATTAAAATTTAACAAAATGAGTCTTTTTGGTTTTTTGAATAAGAGTTCGGGGCATGTGCCTCTTTTTAATGATATTTGCACTTATCATAAAATTGATCGAAATAACAGAACGCTATTAAACAATATCGCACAAAAATTTAGTCCAGATAATCCGGTAAAAATTTTTCTTGATCGCGATTGCTTGCAAAAAGCCGTTAACGATCCCGAATTTACCGACGCCGCCGACAAAATAAACGAATATCTTCTAAAATGGTTCGATGAATAATTTTTTAAACACAGATAATACTGATAAACGCGGAAAACACAAATGATGATTTGTAAAAAAATATTGTAATCATTCACGGTTTTAAAATGTCGAATCCATTTTATCGTTGCCTTCGGCAACGCGACCTTTCGGCGAAAGATCGCCTACCTACGGTTACCTACCTGATCAATTAACGCCTACTGACGGACAAATATCGCGTAACATGAGTTACTTAATAACATACTTAACAGCTTTGCCGACGTCGAAGGTTCTGCTCATTGGACTATCAATTACAATTTCCAATGGAGTTGTTTTTGCGTCGGTGTAAATTTCTTCGACAAATTGGTAAGTTTTTGGCGGATTCGATTGATTTCTTTGCATGAAAGCCTCG
>JAITAZ010000348.1 GCA_031283825.1 Planctomycetaceae bacterium
CTGCTCTACCTCGCCTGCAACGACGATAATAAAGTCTTCTGCATCGCCTTTCGTACCCCGCCAACCGATAGCTCCGGCATCGCTCACGTCATGGAACACTCCGCCCTCTGCGGCTCGGAAAAATTTCCATCAAAAGAACCATTCGTCGATCTGCTCAAAGGCTCGCTGCAAACTTTTCTCAACGCTTTCACCTCAGACGACAGAACAATGTACCCCGTCGCAAGCAGAAATAAAAAAGACTTCCACAACCTAACCGACGTTTACCTCGACGCTGTCTTTTTTCCAAATGTCAAAAAAATACCAGAAATCCTAATGCAAGAAGGTTGGCATTACGAAGTCGATGAAAACAATAACTTGACATACAACGGTATCGTTTACAACGAAATGAAAGGAGTTTACTCCTCGCCGCAAAGCGTCCTCTACCGCACTATCCAAAAATCAATTTACCCCGACTCAACTTACGCAAACGACTCCGGTGGAAACCCCGATAATATCACCGAATTAACTCAAGAAAAATTCGTCGCCTTCCACAACAAATTCTACCACCCGTCAAACGCTATGATTTATATCTACGGAGACGACGACATTATAGAACGACTCGACTTCCTCGATAAAGAATACCTCGCCAAATTCACTAAACAAAATATCGACGCGAAAATTATCACACAACCGCCATTCAACCAACCTAAAGATATTACCGAAGAATACTCGGTTGACGCCGGAGAATCCACCGCCGAAAAAACTTTTTTAAGCATGAACTACCTCCTGCCGCCAATCATCGAAGACGCCGAACAAAGCTACGCATTCGACCTGTTGACCTATATACTAGTCGGAAGCGAAGCCGGTCCGCTCAAACGCGCACTACTCGACGCAGGAATCGGATTAGACGTAAGCTGCTCTTTCGATAGCTCCATCCTTCAACCTTGTTTCTCTGTAGTCGTACAAAATTCCGAACCTGAAAAGAAACAAAAATTCATCGACATACTCGAATCAACTCTCAAGAAACTCGCCACAGACGGAATTGATCGAAAACTAATCGAAGGCGCAATCAATCGAACCGAATTTACATTGCGCGAATTTCAAGTCTCCGGCTACCCCAAAGGTCTCGTTATAAATATGAGCATACTCGATACTTGGAGTTACGGAGGAAACCCGCTTAAACATCTACGATTCGAACAAATACTAAAAAATATCCGCGCCGGAGTCGAAAAAAATTATTTCGAAAACCTGATCAAAGAATTTCTACTCGATAATAAATCTCGCGGATTCGTAATGCTCAAACCAAAACAAGGTCTCGAAAAAGAAAACGCCGATAAACTCGCCGCTAAACTCGCCGAAATAAAAAAATCATTGTCCGCCGAACAACTCGACAAAATCAAAAAAGATCAACAAGCATTGATCAAACGTCAAGCAACGCCGGATAAACCCGAAGACGTCGCAAAAATTCCAACCCTCGACCTCGCCGATATCGACCGAAAAATCGAAAATATTCCCTTTGAAAAAACAAACGAATACCTAAACGTTCAAGTCGAAACAAACGGTATCGCATACATCGCAATTTACTTCGACGCACTACAAAAAATTAACGTTACAAAAAATAATAACAATGACGAAAATTACGTCCCATACGTTTCACTCCTGTCCGATCTCCTTACTCGCGTCGATACAGAACATTATACTTACGCCGAATTAAACGGAGAAATCGACCTTCACACCGGAGGAATCTCTGCCGGAATATCGTCTCATTCGCTCAAACAAGATCAGCCGAATCAATTAAATCATCCGGACTATACGTCGTCGTTTGTAATTCGGACAAAGGTAATGCTGCCAAAACTTGAGACTGGTTTGAATCTAGTTCTTGAAATAATCGACCACTCTAAATTCGACGACCTCGCTCGATTGAAAGAAATCATTCAAGAGCTGCGAGTCGGCATGGAACAATCGTTGTTGTCTGCGGGTCAGCGTTACGCGCAGTTGCGGTCGGCGTCTTATTTTTCTGCACACAACGCTTACAAAGAGAAAATCACCGGAATCGATTACTACCGTTTTCTAGTTGAACTCGAAAAGAATTTCGACAAAGAAGGAAAGAACGCGGCGGCAAAATTAAAAGCAGTTGCAGACGCGATTTTACATGAAGGTCGCGGCGAAATTTACATTACGCTTTCAGCAAAAGATTTCACGGAATCGAAAAATATTTTGGACAAGTTCAGAACGAAATTATCGAACAAAAAACCGGTTACGCAGTATCTTGAGTTTAAGGCGAATCAGCGTAACGAGGCGGTAATAATTCCGTCGCGGGTTCAGTATGTTGTCAAGACGGCAGACTATAACAAGGCGGGATTTGAGTATTCGGGCAAGATGATGGTGTTGGCGAATATTTTGCGAACAGGTTACTTGTGGAATAATATCAGAGTTCAAGGCGGCGCGTATGGCGGCGGGGCGTCGTTTGATCGCAATGGAGTTTTTTCGTTGTGGTCGTATCGCGATCCGCATTTGAAACGAACAGTCGATATCTACGAAGGCGTCGCGGATTACTTGGAGAAATTAGAGTTGTCAGAAGAAGAATTAACAAAAGCAATTATCGCAACTATCGGAAGTATGGACAAACCATTAACTCCAGCAGAAAAAGGAGGAAGAGTTATAGGAATGCACTTGACCGGATTAACACAAAAAGACCTCCAAAAAGAACGAGACGAAGTTTTATCAACAAC
>JAITAZ010000481.1 GCA_031283825.1 Planctomycetaceae bacterium
CGGAACTCCGGCGGCGTTTTATCCGGTTGAATTTTCAATGAGAATTTCTTACGGTTCGGCTTATCAGCAGTTGATTTCAAACAAAGACGGTATTATTGTTTATTATCGTCCGCCGATTCAAGTCTATCGAGTAATGATTCCGTCTTTTGATGAGGGCGAAGGATTTTATCAATCTTATAAAGATGCGACATTGACTTCGAATCCGGTATTTCGGCTTTATTCTTTGTTGACTGCGAGGGGGCGTTTGGTGAATAAGTCAACCGGCAAGCCGATCAAAAATTTAGACTTTCTTTGTCAACCGTCGTGGAAAAAAAACGTAACAAGCGATGAAAACGGGAATTTTGAAGTCAAAGGAATTTATCTTGGCAATGAAACGTCATTAGTGTACAGTAATCCGGTTAACGCGGGTTGTTCTATTTATAAAAAGTTTAAAACGTTTTTGCCGGATACGCCAGACCAGATTATTGATCTTGGCGTTATTGAGATACCTGAATCTGGTCGTTTATATTCGGATACGTTGGAAAACTTGCCGGGCAAACTGATTACCGAATTGGAGGGCGAAACGTTGACAGGAGAAAAGCTCGATTGGAAAAAGTATTCTGGTAAAGTAGTGTTGCTTGATTTTTGGGCGACTTGGTGTAGTCCTTGTATTAAAGAATTTCCGAATTTGAAAAAAGTGTACGAAAAATATCATTCTCAAGGTTTTGAAATTATCGGAGTCAACGTTGACGAGGATTTAAAAACGTTGGAGAAAGCATTGGAGAAATATAAATTTGATTGGACAATTATTGCGGATCAAAAACTTACCAATGCCGGTAAAGTCTGTTTATTTGACCGTTTTGGACTTCAAGGAGTTCCTCTTGGAATTTTAATTGATCGATCCGGCAAGATCATAACAATTAAAACGCAAGGCGATCAACTTGAAAAAGAACTCGAAAAATTATTTCCAAAAACAAAAAATTAACGGTCAATGGAAAGCATTCGTGGGACACAAATTGACAAATTTTCGCCCCGCAAGTGTCCCACGAATGCTTTCCATTGACCATTAATTATTGAGTTAGTCTTTAATAATTTCTTGCATCCCCACCCCTTTATCCTTTTAAAATTATTGATTTCTACCATACAAAGGCATCATTTCCATTATCCGTGTTTATCAGTCAAATCCGTATTATCCGCGTTTAAAATTCCCCGTATTATCCGTGTTTGTTTTTTAATAAGGTAAAAATAAGGTTCGTCTTTCATCGCATTGATAATAATTACAAAAACAAATTTTCTACTGAAATATTACTAATTTTTTAAACAAGATAATCGCGGAAAATGCAAAAAGATGATTTGCAAGCAACAAATAAAATAATAACAACAAATTATTTAGTTAATTAGTTAATTTTATTCAGTTGAAATAATTATTGGCATTATCCGAGATTATCCGCGTTTAAAAAAACACAGAGGTTTAGGGCTTTTGTCTTATCATCCAAAGGAGGGGGTGGAAATGATAAAACTACTAACCGAAAACCTCTGTGTGTCTCAAAACAAATAAAAATATTATGAAAAAAAACGTAAACTATTCAGTTGCAAATTTTGTTTCAATTCTGATTACGTCGTCCATCTCGCTAATTAGAACAGATTCACAAAAAAATACAACTGAATAGTTTTACAAGTCAACTACTAAATCACCGCGCCGTAAACGTCTTTTTTCTTGTCGTCTTTTTTGTAATCGGTAACAAGAGTTTCCGTCGTCAACATCAATCCGGCAATACTCGCTGCATTCGTTAACGCTGTTCGCACTACTTTTAACGGGTCAACAATTCCCGCCTTGAACATGTCAACATACTTGCCCTCATTCGCGTCATAACCCGTTGTTGGCGATTTCTGCAAAACCTCGTCCGCAATCACCGAACCGTCCAAACCACAATTCTCTACAATCCTAATCAACGGCTTCGGTAAAACCCTTAAAATAATATCAACGCCGGATTTCTCATCACCCTTCACCGTTCCGCGAACCTTCTCAACCGCCTCTTTACATCTCAACAACGCAACTCCGCCGCCGGGTAATATTCCCTCCTGAGCCGCCGCACGCGTCGCATGAAGAGCATCCTCAATCCTTGCCTTTTTCTGTTTCATCTCCGCCTCCGTACTCGCGCCAACCTGAATCACCGCAACTCCGCCACTCAACTTCGCAAGACGCTCCTGATACTTCTCCCGATCATACTCGCTGTCGGTAGTTTCAATCTGCTTTCGTAACAGATCAACCCTCGCTTTAATATCCGCCTTCTTGCCCGCACCTTTGACAATCGTCGTCGAATCCTTGTCAATCGTAACCTGCGACGCCTTGCCTAATTGATCAACAGTTACATTCTCAAGTTTAATTCCCAAGTCTTCGCTTATTACAGTTCCGCCAGTCAAAATTGCTATGTCTTGCAACATCGCCTTTCGCCTATCGCCAAAACCCGGCGCCTTAATCGCCGATACATTCAACGCACCATGCAACTTGTTCACCACCAACATCGTCATCGCCTCGTTGTCAATGTCTTCCGCAATAATCAAAAGAGGCTTCATCGTCTGCGCTACCTTCTCCAAAAGCGGAATCAACTCGCGAATATTGCTGATTTTTTTCTCATGCAACAAAATAAGCGGATCATTAAATACACAATTCATCTTCGTCGGCTCATTGATAAAATACGGCGAAATATATCCCTTGTCAAACTGCATTCCCTCGACAACTTCGTACTTTGTATCGGCAGTTTTACCTTCCTCTACCGTAATCACGCCGTCGTTTCCGACCGCTTCCATCGCCTCCGCTAACAAATTGCCAATTACTACGTCGTTGTTCGCTGAAATCGCGCCAACATTCGCAACCTCTTGCTTGGTAGTAATTGCTTTCGCTTGCTGATGCAAGTTGTCAACCGCCGCGTCAATCGCTTTATCAATCCCGCGTCGAATCGCAGTCGGATTAGCACCGGCGGCAATGTTTTTCAGACCCTCGCGATAAATTTCTCTCGCCAACACGGTTGCGGTCGTCGTACCGTCTCCGGCAATATCCGACGTTTTCGACGCAACCTCATTGACCAATTTCGCGCCCATATTCTCAAACGGATCCTCTAACTCAACCTCTTTACTAACGCTTACTCCGTCTTTCGTTACCGTAGGTCCGCCAAACGATTTGTTGAGTATAACATTACGACCCGTAGGTCCCATCGTTACCGCAACAACGTCCGCCAATTTGTTTACGCCGTCAAGAATTTTTTTGCGGGCGTCATCGCTAAAAATAAGTTGTTTTGCCATCTTTTTTTAATCGGTTAGTTGTTGAAAATTCGGAATTTTAAATTGAAATTCTAAATTTTGAAATATGTTTTAAGTATTTTTTTTGACTATTCAGTTGCAGCTTTTTTAGAGAACAAAGAGGACTTCATGATTTGAAATCACAGATTGACAACTCAAAAGATAACGCTCTTGAGACTTTTCAATCAACCCAAACATTCCTTAAAAAAACTGCGGACTGAATATTTACTTTTATTTTACAACTTTTGCGAGAACGTCGCTTTCTCGTAAAATCTTTACTTCAACTCCGTCGATTTCAATATCGCTGCCGGAATATTTTCCGTAAATGACTTCATCTCCGACCGCTACGCTAAGCGTTGCGCGAGTTCCATTGTCCAGCAACTTGCCGGGTCCAATTGAAATTACTGTCCCGCGTTGCGGTTTTTCTTTTGCGGTGTCCGGCAGATAAAGTCCGCCGGCTGTTTTTTCTTCCGCCGCCAACGGCTCGACAACAATTCGGTCATCAAGCGGTTTCAAGTTGATTTTCTTTGACATAATTTTGTTCCTTTCATATTTAATGGTTTAATTGAATATTAGTTGATACGCTTAATTTATTTGATTGACCTTGACCATAACTCCATCGCGAAAAAGACGCGCGAAATTACAAAACAACGATCAATTTTTTCTACAGTATTTATCGTAACAAAAATTATTACTGCAAATTTATTGTTACAATATTTGTTTCTTTTCGACCGCCGTTTTTTTGAATTTATTCAATTCAAAACGATCTCGATAATCCGGCGTCAAACGACATAATTTCAAACTGGAATTGACAAAAATAAACGGGAAATTAGAAGCCCATGCCTCCCATGCCGCCCATTCCGCCCATGCCTCCCATTCCACCCATGCCGTCCATTCCAGCTCCGGGCGGCGGTGTTGCCGATTCGGGTTTTGGAATATCTGTAATCGTACATGAGGTAGTCAGCAATAATCCGGCGACGCTTGCGGCATTTGTCAGTGCTGTTTTTACGACCTTTGCGGGGTCAACAATTCCAGCTTCAAACAGATCGCCGTAGGTATTTTTGTCGGCGTCGAATCCGTCGTTTTTGCCTTTTAACTGTTTGATTCTGTTCACGACAACAGCTCCGTCGATTCCTGCGTTTTCGGCGATACATCGTGTCGGGGCGTCCAAAACTTTCTTTATGATTTGGACTCCGTAAGCTTCGTCGCCTTTTGCTTCGACTTTGTCGAGTGCTTTTTCGCTACGAAGTAACGCAACTCCGCCGCCCGGAACGATTCCTTCGTCTAGTGCTGCTTTTGTTGCTGCGCGGGCGTCTTCGTAAAGATATTTCCGTTCTTTTAATTCTGTTTCCGTAACCGCGCCGACATTGATTTGAGCAACTCCGCCCGCAAGTTTAGCAAGACGTTCTTGAAGTTTTTCTTTGTCGTAATTGCTTGTAGTGGTTTCGATTTCGTGTTTAATTTGTTCGACTCTTGCGTCAATATCCGATTTCTTGCCGGCACCGCCTACAATAGTCGTGTTTTCTGACGTGATGTTAATTTTTTTGCAGCGACCGAGATCGGTTAATTTGACTGCGTCGAGTTGAACACCTAAGTCTTTGTAAATTGCGTTTGCGGCGGTGAGTATTGCGATATCGCCGAGCATTGCTTTTCGTCTATCGCCGTAAGCTGGAGCTTTGACCGCACAGACTTTTAACAATCCGCGTAACTTGTTTACTACTAGGGTTGCGAGTGCTTCGCCTTCGATATCTTCTGCGATTATCAGCAATGGCTTGCTCTGTTTTGAAACAGCTTCAAGGATTGGGATAAGTTGTTTTGCGTTGGATATTTTATCTTCGTAAACTAGGACGAGGGCGTCTTCGAGTTCGGCGATTTGGTCGTCGGCGTTGGTAACGAAATGTGGCGAAAGGAATCCGCGATCAAATTGCATTCCTTCGACGACTTCGACGTAAGTTTCGGAATGTTTACCTTCTTCTACGGTAATCACTCCGTTTTTTCCGACTTTTACGAAGGCGTCGGCGAGATGTTTTCCGATAGTGGGGTCGTTATTTCCGGCGATTGTTGCGACTTGTTCGATTTCTTTTCGATTTTTTTCGTTTACGGGAGTAGCGAGTTTAGCGACTGATTCGCAAACTGCCGCTGCGCCTTTTGCGATTCCGCGAGCTAACGACATTGGGTCAGCGCCGGCTGCAACCATCTTGAGACCTTCAAGATAGATTGCTTCGGTGAGTACGGTTGCGGTTGTTGTTCCGTCTCCGGCGACGTCGTTTGTTTTTGACGCGGCTTCTTTGACGATTTGAGCGCCTAAATTTTCTTCGGGGTCGTCGAGAGTGATATCTTCGGCGACGGTAACGCCGTCTTTTGTAATTTTTGGCGCGCCCCAACCTTTGTCGATAACGGCGTTTCGACCGCGTGGTCCCAGTGTGCTTTTGACGGCTCTGGACAATTTTAAGACGCCTGCCGCGAGCGGTTGTCGTGCGGCGTCATCGAATGACATTTTTTTAGACACGTTTGGTAACTCCTTCGTGATGTTTTTTTGAGATGTGTTAAACTGTTCACACTTTAAATTTCGTTTTGTTAAACTTGTTGATTGAGTTGAAAAGCAAGTTTAGCAGTCGATTAAATCGTTGAAATTTAAAGTCCTATTTGTATAATTCAGGAAGAGTTAAATTTATCGCTGTGATTTGTATTATAAATTGTTGTGAAATTGGCGAGTAAATAAAGCTCTTCTTACAACTAATATGTATGAATCCGCAACAACGAATTCACATCCAGAATGAGCAACTATCATGCCATTATTTTTCTGCCATTTTGACAGCATGAAATCAATGAAAATCTCAAAAAAAGACGTTGTCTTGAGAAAAAAGACTGTAGCCCGAAGTCAAAAGACGGTAGTCCGAAACCAAAAGACGGTAGTCTAAAAGCAAAAAATAGACGCTAAAAAGCTGTTTTTATTCTTAGATTTGGCGTATTAGGTGATGTTTTGTAGTGATTTATGTTAATTTCTAACTCATGTTACCCCAGATCAGGTAGGCGACCGCCGACTCTGGTAGGCGACCTTTCGCCGAAAGGTCGCGTCGGCATTAGCCGACGGTAAATCTGAATTGATTTTAATTATTGGGAACATCTAAAAACCTCATGTAAAATTTATTTTTATTAGGAACGCGGTCGTCTCGACCGCATATTTAGGCGTTTGTCATGCAGGCGGGACGCCCGCGTTCCTTCTAATATTAGTTTTTAGGTAATATATCAGTGGAATATTTTTAACACGTATGAATATTGTACAACCAACCTCATTTTCAACCTAATTTTCTTACGAAACAACCTCAGTAGCCAATGATACTCCCCACGCTAACCTCATTACCTCATTAAAAACGTAAACGAATAATGAGGTAATGAGGGTGGTTTTGGTGGGATTCATTGCTACTGAGGTTGTTTTGTTAGGAAAAATTAGGTTTTAAATGAGGTTTGCGGAAACTGTTAAAATACGTTTTGGAAAATTCAACTGATATATTACGTTTTTAGAAGTTCCCAGTATTATTCCCCCGATCCATTAACCCCAGATTTTAAACAAGAATGTCTCCTAAAAAATTATCGTAACCGTTCACGGTTTTTTAAATCCGTGAACGGTTAATGGTCAATGGAAAGCATTCGTGGGACACTTGCGGGACGAAAATTTGTCAATTTGTGTCCCGCGATTGCTTTCCATTGACCATTACGCATTGAATTATTATAAATTCACGCCAACTATTCTTGATAATTGACCAATAATGTCGTAACCGTCCCATATTACGCTAATGTCAAGCGCAGAACCAATCGGAACAACTCGATCAATTCCGCTCAATCGACGCGAAATTATCCAGTC
>JAITAZ010000207.1 GCA_031283825.1 Planctomycetaceae bacterium
AACTCGACGCCGCAAACACGACTCGTTTTACATTCAACTCACGCGCAACTTGCAAAACCATAAGTGTCCCGTTGACATTAGCGTCGTGCGATGTAATAGGATCAAATACGCTACGCGGCACAGACCCCAACGCACCCTGATGAAAAATCGCCGCACACCCCGAAATCGCCGATTCAACAACTGATTTATCCCGAATATCTCCCTCAATAAGAGTTATTCTGTCGAGAATCTCCGTAAGATTCTCACGTTTACCGGTTGCGAAATTGTCTAGCACGACAACCTCGTGTCCTTTCTCCAAAATATAACGCGCAAGATTCGAACCAATAAATCCAGCACCGCCAGTTATAAGATATTTCATCGTAATTAATGTTTTGTTTAATTGTTTAATTTGAATCAAAACGTCAAACTTGTCCCGTAGGGACAACTCCAAAATCGCGATGGGTAAAAATTCTAACGAATTTTTACCCATCGCTATTTTGGGAAACCGCCACGCGGTTTTAATAAAAATTTAATTTTTAGAAATTCCCTATTGTCGAATCCATTTTATCGTTGCCTTCGCCGACGCGACCTTTCGGCGAAAGAGATTGTAACTATTCAGTAGGCGTTTATTGATCTGGGGTAATTTTCCATCGGGGGATTATCTACTGTAATTCAACTCCGCAGTTTAGCATTTCTGAACCGAAAAATGGATTTAATACTTCGTTGTTTTGATTTTGTATCCATCTTGCAGTTCCTAGTACAGGGGACATTGGGCATTGGAAAATTTTTGCTTGTCTTTTTTCGGCGGGTTGTAATTTTATGATGTCAGCGAATGAATTACTAAAAGGTTCAAATGGACGTCTTGCTTCTTTTAGGTCTTTGCCGGCAACTAATTTTTCAGCTAAAGGTTTTAGAATATTGCGTACTTCTTCTGTTGTTTGATTAACCTCTTCGACTAGCGTTGGCAATAGTTTTTGATATTCTGCTAAATTATCCGCCGACAATGCACTCGTTGCAGACATCATAACTTTCACGAATTTGTCCGATAAAATCACCGGAGACGTCAACTTGGACACCGAACTCGCGGCAACGCTCGACTTGGAATCTGAATCTGAATTGTCATTTTGAGCGTTGTCATTTTGAGCGTCGTTGATATGAGCAAGTTGAGTCTGACTATCAACCAACAACGCCGCTTGAGTTACGACTTTTTCTCCTTCTTTAACGCCTTTTACAATTTCGATATCGTCGTCTCCGGTTTTTCCGATTACGACTTGTCGAAGTTGATACGCGCCTTCGCCTAAATCTACGTAAACTACGGGTTTACTTCGTGTGTAAAGTACGGAACTTCGCGGCACAATCAAAAGCGGCTCCGTTTCAATATGAACAATTCCGTTTGCAGTTTGACGATGTAAAATACGTTTTTGCGGATTAGGAATAACTACGCGAACTCGTGCTGTTCGAGTTGTGTCGTTCAAGCTAGGATCAATAAACGAAATTGGGGCTACAAAGGTTTCGTCAGGAAAAGACGGCAATGAAACTGTTACTTTTTGATTAAGTCGAATCATCGGCAAGCTGATTTCGTAGGCGTCGAAAATAAACCAAAGCGAAGAGAAATTACCAATCTCGAATAATTCGTCATCGACTTTTACGTATTTGCCTTCGTATGCTTTTCGCGAAATAACCGTGCCGTCCGCGAGATTGCGAACAACAAACGTTGTGCTAGGTTTATTGTGTTCTTCAAGTTTTTTAATATCGTCGTCGAGCATTCCAAGCGATAGTAAATTTTCGCGATATGTTGCCAATTCCGAATACGTAATTGCGCCGGTGTCTGATTTGACAAGATTTAATCTTTCGAGATAAAGTCGTTGAGCAGATTGCATTTCAGGACTATAAATTTCCGCCAGAGGCTGTCCACTAACAACGTCGATTCCGACTTGATTAACGTGTAATTTTTCGATTCGACCGGGTACTTGCGCGGATAGAATACGTCGTTGAGTTTCGTCGTCGCTTACTGTCCCTGCGACTCTCAAAGTACGTTTAAGCGGCGCGACTTGGGCGGCGGTTGATTCTACTCCGATTAGTTTAATAGTGTTATCGTTCAATTTGATGAAATCGCTGTTGGCGTCAAAAGACGCTTCTCCTTCGTAAACTGGAGCAAGCGCCATTCCGCAGATCGTACATTTACCCGGTTTATCTGATTTAATCCAAGGATGCATTGGAGACTGATAAAAGAGTATTTTACGTTCTCCGTTTTCAGGATTTTTCCCCATTTCGTGCGATGTCGTCAAAGCGCGTTGATTGTGTGCAAGAAACCATCCAATCGCGCCGGCAACAATTGCAACAAAAATCAGCATCAGGTAATTGGTCTGACTTTTCGGACGTTCAGATTTATTTTGAGTTAAGTTTGACATAATTATTTTTGGAATTTTAATAAAAATTTTAGTAATATATCAGCGGAATTTTTTAAACGCGGATAATACGGGGAATTTTAAACGCGGATAATACGGATTCAACGGATATTCGCGGAGAATGGAA
The DNA here is from genome assembly GCA_031283825.1 of Planctomycetaceae bacterium. Lineage (GTDB taxonomy): Bacteria > Planctomycetota > Planctomycetia > Pirellulales > Thermoguttaceae > WRKP01. Next base: position 2,515 of record JAITAZ010000207.1, read on the forward strand.
ATGACGATTTTAATGTCAATAAAATTATATTATTTATTTAGGTTTATTTATTATTAAGTAAAATATTA
>JAITAZ010000551.1 GCA_031283825.1 Planctomycetaceae bacterium
GTTATGCAAACAATCGACACAAAATACTAGATAAAAACGCTAAATGTAGTTTTATTAGCAGATTTTTAAAAAGCATAAATATGTATCTTGTTAAATATAAATAAGTTAAAATTAAAAAAATTTTATTAACCTGATAATTATTTGAAACCATTTTACACACCCTACCCGCAGGGGCGACAAGTGCATAACCGGCGGTGTAGCGAAGCGTAACCGCCGGTAAACGTCCCACAAACCGAAAGTCCCGCAGGGACGACACTATGAATTATTATGAATTATTGTAACGATAAATCAATTTTATAGTCTCGCCCCATGCGGGGCTTGATTATTGCGCGATTCCAAACCGTAGGTTACGCTGCGCTACACCTACGGTTATGCACTTGTCGTCCCTGCGGGACTAATAAAAAATATTCCACTGATATATTACCAAATTTCGTATATTTCGTGATTTTGTCTGTTTCGTATTCTCAAAAAAATTACCCAGACAGTTAAACAGTTTTCAATAAAATTGTATATTTCTTCAACAACCGAATTTTCAGGAGTAATGGTTTCAGCTTCGTTGTTTGACTTGATTGTTTATTTGGACTTTCTGTTTTGGTAATTTTCCGGAGTCGAGATTTTTAACATTTTTTGCTCGTCCCCAATCGGTGATTTGCAAGTCAACCACATCCGCAACTTTCGATTGTAAATTCGTGATAGCGCTGTGGCATTCTGTTTCTTTGCCTTCGGGAATATCTGCAACATCGAGATCGACTTTGCCGTCAATATCTATAGCCAAACGAATATCGCCGGCTTCGCCTTTGGACTTTGCAAAAATCGTAACATTGCCGAGCATCGTGTTATCAACGCCTTCTTTGGGTTCGTAATTGATGTCTGGTTCGTCGTATTGCAGATCGGTCAATGCGGCAACAATTGCATCGGTAATAATTTCACGGTTAGCGAATTGTTGTTTTAATCGTAACGCCGTATCAAGAAATTGCCGATACATCGCAACAGATTCTTGAGCGAATAACGATGCTTTTTCGTAACGATCTGCGTGAAATTCCCGAACCGCTTTTTCTTGATGTTCCTTTAGCAACTGAACGGCGTCGTTGCTTATCCAGTCGTTTATCAGCGTGATATTTTCTTGTATGATTTCACTTTTTGCGGCGGCGATATTACTTTGGGCGTTTTGTCGTAACATTTCTTGTTTTCGTTCTTCTGCTCCTTTTTGGCGAATAATGAGCAACGTTTCTTCAAATTGCATTTTTGCTAATCTTGCTTTTTCGACGGCTTGATTAACAGAACCTACGGCTTGATCGCTTGCTTTTGTGCCGTTTGTAATGTGTTGCCGAACAGTTCGTTTGGAGGAAGACAGATTATTTTTCGCGAGTCGAAAACTTTGATTGGCGTCGTTACGGAATTTTCCGAATTGATTCTGTTTGTTTTCGGCTTCGTCTAAAAGCGATTCGGCTTGACGCAAAGAATTTTCGGCGTCTTTTTTTGTTTGTGGCATTCCGGCGGTTTTATTTAGTTTCGCGATTTCTGTTTGAACTTCGCGCCGTAACTTATCAATATCTTGTTTGAGCGAATCCCAACGTGATTCGCCGTTTGATAACAATAATTGAGCGGGTTTTTCGGAACGGTCAATTTCGGCGAGCATATTATCCCGTTCTTTTTGATAAGACTTGAGAAAATCTTCGGTGCCGTGTTTTTCTTGTTGTTTTTTGTTATTACCGGCAACAGCGGCGGCGATTATGCCGACAGCAACAACAGGAAGTGCAACTGAAGCAATAGTCGCCAATGCAACGCCTCCGCCGATAATTGCAGCGCCGCCTAATACGGCAGTTCCACCTTTGGGACCACTCATAACGTTCTCCTTTTACAAAGTGTTTTGTGTGAATTTTTGTTACGAAAAATCGACATTTACATCGTGTCGTTGTAATTCTGTAGTTAGTTTGTTAATAAAATTTTTGGACGGCACGCCGGAAATCAGTAATTTGCCGTTCATATCCAATTCGATTTCAATTTGTCGTCCGATGGTGGTATTCCATTCCTTTTCTTGATTTTTGTAATGTTTTGTTAAGAAGTGAAACTGTTGATTTTCCGAGCCGCGCCAACGTTGTCCGAAATCTTCATTTTGTCGATATTCGCCGTCGATTAGCACGTCGATAAATTGTAAAACGGGAATTGCCGATTCATTTTTGTTTAATTCTTCGTAACGATAACCGGTGTAACACAAGACGGACAAGTTGGTATTTTGTTTCACCAACATTAAAAAAGTGGTCAATTCGTCGAGTGGTTGTTGAAATGGTTCGCCGCCGGAAAGAGTAATACCTTCGATGGAGGAATGACTTTTAACCCAATCGGCGAGTTGTTCAGGTTGAAATGTTTCATATTCGGCGATTTCATTCATTGTGTCGGCAATACAACCCGGACATTGACGAGTACAACCATGAAACCAAATAACGCTACGAATACCAGGACCAAGAACATTACAAAAATCTTTCTTTCGGGCAACTTGTAACATCGTAACATTAATTTTTAGTAATATATCAGTGGAATATTTGT
>JAITAZ010000600.1 GCA_031283825.1 Planctomycetaceae bacterium
GTTGATAAAACGTCGTTAAGAGTAATTCGCGGCGGCTCGTTTTTAAGCGCAGAAAACACCGACGCAGGTTATCAAGTTACGGCAAGAGGAAATCAACCGCAAACATTATCATTCCAAGACGTCGGCTTCCGCTGCGCAGAAGATATTGCAAATAAAGAATAGTAAATTAAATGAGTCGCTCAATCATTGATTTGAAATCTAGGATTAGAAACTCAAGAGATAAAATAAAAATTCATTAATTTATACAAAGCGTCTAAATCATAATTCAGACAAAATTTTCACCTTTAACATGTAGTTTATATCCATGCGACAAATCGTAATCTTATTTTTTTTATTTTTTGTAACTTTTCATAGTACGTTGATTTTTGGCGATTATCCGTTTGTTGCGTCAATTATTGTACAAAGGTCGGAGGTTCGCGGCGGACCGGATTTGTCGTTTTATCCGACTTCGATATTGAAACTCGGAGACAAAGTCGAAATATATTTTGAAACGAATAATTGGTGCGCGATTCGTCCGCCGTTGGGCAGTTTTTCTTGGGTTAGCGCAAGACACGTTTCGCTTGGAGTTAATAATGTCGGCGTTGTTTTGACAACAGGATTAGCATCGCGAATCGGCAGCGAAATTGTAGATTCAAGCGATACCGTTCAAGTCAAACTTAATCGCGGCGAAAAAATTCTCGTTATGGGAAAAATGGAAACGCCCGAAAATATCGCTAGTCCGTTATGGTTCAAAATATCGCCGCCAAGAGGCGAATATCGATGGATTCATAAATCGGCTATCGATCCGAATTTTCGTAACGAAAATTTATACGGACAACGTCAGAATAAAATCACAACGGCTGAATATCTGACTCAACCGTCAAAATTGCAAGAGTATAAATTAGTTCTACACGACGAGTTAGAATCCAATTCAGAATACGGATCAGAAACAAATCTGACGTCGATTGAGAAATCGTCTCCTCCGCTGCTTTTGCCGCCGACGGAAATAGAATCAACTCAACCAACGCCAAAAAACTCTAGCGATAATATTCGTAACGTAAATAACGAGAGAATAAGTCAAGCGAAAAATACGGTCAAGACGATAAATATCGCGGCGAATAACGCGGTGAAAAATATTGCAAATAACCCTAACGATAACAAGTCAATTTCTGTAACAAAAAATACGCCGGATTTGCGATTCGATAACAATACTGATTCTGCCGGTTCAATCGATTCGGGCGAAAAGGTAGCGTCGGCGGTTAATATTCCGACAAGACGTTACGGCATAAACTCCGTAAACAGAACGAACATAAATTTTCAACGAGTTTTCGACGAATTACAACAAGAAACAGTTGCGGCATTGACTGGACAAACAGACGATTGGGTTTTTGTAACGTTAATTGAAGAGGCAAATCGATTATATAACTCAGCGAGAACGGATGCAGAGATGGAAAAAGTTTATCATATTATTGAGTCGCTTAAACGCGGTCGGTCGGTACGTCAGGACATTGCGGCTGGACGTCAAGGGAGTCAAATTCCAAATGTCAATTACAATCAGAAATCTGTTGCCGCAGATTCATCAGCGCCGATTGCGTATTTAACCTCATCGCCATCGATAACTGCCGGAACTTCGCCTAATGTAATCTTGCCGAATAAAACGGAATTGAATGTAAATAAAACGACGTCAACATTAGAAAACGTCGAAGGTCAATACGACGTAACCGGCAAGTTAGGAATGTTTAAATCGTTGACAACAAAGCATCCGCCGTTTGCGGTCGTTGATAAAACGGGAAGAATAACTTGTCTGCTTACGCCCGATACGAATGTAGATTTACGTCAATATGTCGGCAAAGTTGTAGGCGTAAACGGAATTCGAGGAATCTACAGAAAATCAGGACAACCAGACGCACAACACATAATAGTTAAAACAATCGCAATAACCGAATGGTAATTGGGAATCTCAAAAAATTCAAATTTATTTGTTACCATTCACGATAACAATACAATATTGCATGTTCTATTTGATATTGAAAAATTTTTTTAATATCTCATGTTACGCACTTGTTGCCCCAGATCAGGTAGGCAACCACCGACTCAGGTAAGCGACCGCCGACTCAGGTAGGCGACCTTTCGCCGAAAGGTCGCGTCGGCATTAGCCGACGGTAAATCTGAATTGATTTTAATTTGAATCAAAACATCAAACTTGTCCCGTATGGACAACTCCAAAATAGCGATGGGTGAAATCGCAATGCGATTTCGCCCGTCGCAAATAAATTCGTAACGCGATTTTTTTCGATGGGTGAAAATTCTAGCGAATTTTTACCCATCGCTATTTTGGGAAACCGCTACGCGGTTTTAATAAAAATTGAATTTTTAGAGATTCCCTATTGTCGAATCCATTTTATCGTTGCCTTTGGCAACATTAGCGAGTTAATTAACTTTATCGTCGGCTACTTTCGGCGAAAGGTTGCGAACCTACGGTCGCCTGCATGATCTCCTACTGAATAGTTACAATATTTAAAAAACGTGAACAGTTATCAAAAAGACCACCATTTGTTCCTGTTCAAAGTATATTAATTTTCTACTCTTTGTTTTGGGTTGATTATTTTTTGTCCGTTTGGCGAGGGGAGATTTTCTAATAATTTTTGGTCGATTGTATCTATTCTAATAATTTGATTTGCCGTTAATCCTTCTGCGCCTTCTATGATTACTTTTGCTCCTGCAACTAATAATTTTTTTGCTTCATCTGTTTCCGGCACGACTCCATAATCGTGAATCGCCGTTATCTTGATTTTTACCGGCGCGGGTTTTGCTATCCATTGTTCAACTTTTTTATCGTTTATTTCTTTGCCGGAATTTGCATCGTTGGACTTGCTCGGCTTTTTGTCAGCTGTCGATTGCATTTGCATACTCGCCTCCGACTTGACCGCAACCCACGCAATCGCGCCGTCAGGTCTGTCCAATACTGCATCTTTCGGTACAAGAATCTCCTCCGACGGATTACTCGTTACAATCTCCGCCGTAATACTCATTCCAACTTTAAGATGTCCGCCTTGATCCGAAAGTCTTACAAGAATAGGAAAAATTCTCGCACCAGTCGGCGCGTATGGAACTATACGATGCACCTTGCCAACAACACGAACCCGCAACGAATCAACTATTACCGCTACCTCGTCTCCAACCTTAATTCGATCAATAATGTCTTCCGAAATCATAACTCTTGCGTCAATTTCGCCCATCGATACTACCTCCGCTATCGACGTTCCAGAAGACACTAACTCATTCTTGCCCGTTTCGCGTTTGATAATATAGCCGTCATACGGCGCGACAATTGTCGTCCGTTTTAATTTTTCTTTCGCCTCACGATTGGCAACTTTCGCTTTCTCTAAGTCTTGCACATACTGCTCTACTAAAGCCCGCTGCTGACTACGCTGACTCACCGTTGACGCCTCCGCCGCAATCATTTGCGACGTCGTCAATCGATTTAACTCGCCTTCCTCATGCGCTACTCGTTGCGTTAAACTACGAATCTCCGCTTCCGTATGCTCTATCACAAGAGATAACCATGTTCTATCGATTTGAGCAATAAGAGTCTCGCCGCCCTTAACTTGCATTCCTATTTCTATCGGCAACTCGTTGACTAGTCCAGATACCTCCGACGAAATCCGAGAACGCTGTACCTCGACTAATCGACCATGAAACAATCGAACATTGCTAATTGTATCTTTTCGCACCAAGTCAACTCGAACCGGCGCAGCAGGTCGAGTACGCGAAGAACGAGATAAACCCGAACCCTTAACATTACCCCCAACGCCAGATTCGCCCACCGACGCAACCGCATTCACGCCGCCAACAAATAAACCGCCACGCACAAAAAAACCAATTAAAACTCCCGCCAATAGAATTATCGTAACAAATAATATCGGCAATATTTTTTGAAATTTAATTTTCATATTAATCATCCTAGTGCTTTGTTAAGCTTAAAAATTGGGATAACCCAAACAAAATATCCTACAAAATAACGATAACCGTTCACACACACGGGCAAAAAATCCTAAGCCCTGAAAGGGCGTCTAGCAATAGCGTAGGGCAACGCCCTACGTAGAAAATGCCTAGAAAATCAAGCCCTGAAAGGGCGCAAGCCGTTTTGTAAAATTGAAATTTGCTGTCGCCCTTTCAGGGCTTCGTTTGTCGTGGAATAATAACGTAGGGCGTTGCCCTACGCTATTGCTGATTGCCCTTTCAGGGCGTAGGATTTTTTCTCTTGTGCGTGAACGGTTACAATAATTTTTTGGGGGGACGTTGGGGACAAAGGGGACGTTGGGGACACTGGGGACGTTTTTGTTTGAAATCTGGGGTTGATGAATCAGGAGAGAATACTGAAAAAAATCTCTCTTTTAAAAAGGCTATTGTCTTCTGTTGA